>VBKI01000067.1:83125-96207 GCA_005879535.1 Deltaproteobacteria bacterium
GACTTCAAGGCGCAGCTCACCAACATCAAGGGCGCCGCGCCGAACGCCCTCTACGTTCCCGGCTACTACACCGACGTCGGCCTGATTGCCCGACAGGCGCGCGAGGTGGGCCTCACCGTCCCGCTGCTGGGCGGCGACGGCTGGGACAGCGAGAAGCTCTACGAGATCGGCGGCGCGGCGCTGGAAGGCAGCTTTTTCTCCAATCACTATTCCGTCGACGACCCGAGCCCGCGCATCCAGGAGTTCGTCACCAAGTTCAAGAAGGCCTACGGCGGCCAGGTGCCGGACTCTCTGGCCGCGCAGGCCTACGACGCGGCCGGAATGCTCTTCGACGCGATGAAGCGGGCCAAGGACCTGACCGGCCCTTCCATCCGCGAGGCGCTGGCGCAGACCAAGGACTACAGAGGCGTGACGGGCGACATCACCATGGACGAGAAGCGCAACGCCACCAAGCCCGCGGTGGTGCTCCGGGTCGGCAAGGGCGGCAAGTACGAGTTCTCCGGCCGCATCCAGCCCGAGGGCGTGAAGGAGACCAACCCGGCGGAGGCGCCGCGCGCGACGCCCGACTCGCCGAAGAAGACCGAGGGCAACACGGCGCCCAACGCGGCGCCGGGAACCATTCCGACGCCGACGCAAACGCCTCCGGTCGGCGCCACCACCGGCGCGCAGAGCGCCGCCAACACCGGGCAGCCGCAGGGCGTGCCCGCGGGCGAGCATTCGAAGAAGTAAAGCGTGATCGACTTCCTGCAGCGCCTCGTCGACGGAGTGTCGCTCGGCGCGATCTACGCGTTGATCGCGCTCGGCTACACGATGGTGTACGGCGTGCTGCAGCTGATCAACTTCGCGCACGGCGACGTCTTCATGCTCGGCGCGATGATGGGCTGGTACATGTCGGCGGTGTGGACGGGCGAGTCGCGCAATCCCAGCATCTTCGGGGCGCTCGCGGTGACCCTCTTCGCCATGGTGGCCTGCGGCGCCGTCGGCCTTCTCATCGAGCGGCTCGCTTATCGCCCCCTGCGCGGGTCGCCGCGGCTGAACGCGCTGATCACCGCCATCGGCGTCAGCTTCTTCCTCGAATACGGGGGCCAGTTCCTCTTCGGTCCCAACCCGCGTGCGTTCGGCGTGCTCCCGCACCGGCCCGCCACGGTGGTCGCCGGCATCTCCATCGGCTACGTCGATCTCGTCACCATCGCCACCAGCGTGGTGCTGATGATCGTCCTGCAACGGATCGTGTTCCACTCCCGCATCGGCACCGCCATGCGCGCGGTCTCCTGGAACCCGTCGGTGGCCGCGCTGATGGGCGTGAACATCGACTTGATCATCAGCTTCACCTTCGGGCTGGGGTCGGTACTGGCGGCAGTCGCCGGCGTGCTCTACGCGTCGAAGTACCCGAGCGTCCATCCCTTGATGGGGCTGATGCCGGGCCTCAAGGCTTTCGTCGCCGCGGTGCTGGGCGGCATCGGCAACGTTCCTGGCGCCATGCTGGGAGGTCTGTTGCTCGGCCTCGCCGAGCAGCTCGTCTCCGGGTACACCAGCTCCTCCTGGCGCGACGCGGTCGCTTTCGGAATCCTCATTCTCATCCTGCTGGTGAAGCCCTCCGGCCTCCTCGGCCGCGGAGCCGCGGAGAAGGTCTGATGCCTTTCTTCGGCGGGAGCGCGCTCAGGCGAACGGGAAAGGCGCTGCGCAGCTGGCTGCCGTTCTTCGTCGCCATTCCCTTCCTGGTCCTGATCGAGCAGGAGATCGAGCTCAATCCGGCGCTGCGGCTCGAATACGCGTTCCAGAACATCAACCACATCGGGATCGCCGTCATCCTCGCCGTATCGCTGAATTTGGTGAACGGCCTGACCGGCCAGTTCTCCATCGGGCACGCCGGCTTCATGGCGGTGGGCGGATACGTCAGCGCGGTGCTGCTGATGCGCGGTCCGCAGGAAGATCCCTACCGGATCTTCTTCATCATCTCCGCCCTGGCGGGCGCAACGGCCGCGGCGGTCGCCGGGTGGATCGTCGGAAAACCTTCGCTGCGACTGCGCGGCGACTACCTCGCCATCGTCACCCTCGGGTTCGGCGAGATCATCCGGGTGATCATCGAAAACACTCCCTTCTTCGGCGGCGCCATCGGGCTCTCGCCCATTCCTCATCGCGCCGACTTCGCCTGGATCTGGGCGGTCGCCATCGCCACCATCCTCATCGCCAAGCGGCTCCGCGATTCGACGCACGGGCGCGCCTTTCTCTCGGTGCGCGAGGACGAGGTGGCGGCAGAGGCGATGGGCATCGACACCACCGGCTACAAGGTGCGCGCGTTCGTCATCAGCGCCTTCTTCGCCGGCATCGCTGGAGCGCTCAGTGGGGCGTTCGAAGGGAACCTGGCGCCCCAGAGCTTCACCTTCGTCCGCAGCTTCGAAGTGGTGGCCATGGTCGTGCTCGGCGGCATGGGGTCGATCACCGGCTCCACCATCGCGGCGGCCGTGCTCACCCTGCTGCCCGAGTACCTTCGCGCCGTGGCGAATCTGCGGATGGTCATCTACTCGATCGCGCTGATCGCCCTGATGCTGCTGCGGCCGCGCGGCCTGCTCGGAACGCGCGAGATCTGGGACTGGTGGCGCAAGCGCCGGGCGCCGCGCCCTGGCGGAAGCCGCGAGGCGAGCGAGGCGCTCATCGACGTCCGCAACGCCACGATTCGCTTCGGCGGCCTGACGGCCGTGAGCGACTTTTCGCTGGAGGTGAAGCCGCGCGAGCTGGTGGCCCTGATCGGGCCGAACGGGGCCGGCAAGACGACGGTGTTCAACCTGCTCACCGGCGTCTACCCGCCGAGCGCGGGCAGCATCAAGGTGATCGGCCGCGACACCCGCGGCCTCGCCCCGCACGACATCGCGCACCTCGGCTGCGCCCGCACCTTCCAGAACATCCGGCTGTTCCGGGAGCTGACCGCCTTCGACAACGTCCGCATCGCCTGCCACCACCTGACCCGCGAGACGATGGCCGCCGCCGTCCGGCAGGGGGCGCTCTCGGAACAGGAGGAGAAGTGGATCGCGGAGCGCGCCGCGGAGCTGCTCGAGATCATGGGGCTGTCCCACCGCCGCGACGAGGTGGCGAAGAACCTTCCCTACGGCGAGCAGCGGAGGCTGGAGATCGCCCGCGCCCTCGCCACCGGGCCGCAGGTATTGCTCCTCGACGAACCCGCCGCGGGGACGAACACGCGGGAGAAGGCGGATTTGATGGCGCTGATCCGTTCGATCCGCGACCGCTTCGGAGTCGCCATCGTGCTCATCGAGCACGACATGAAGCTGGTGATGGGCGTCTCCGAGCGGATCCTGGTACTCGACCATGGCGTGACCATTGCCCAGGGCCTGCCGCGCGAGATCCAGAGCAACCCGAAGGTGATCGAGGCCTATCTCGGCGAGAAGTACGCGAAGGAGCACGCGGCGCAGATCGCGGCGGCCGGAGGCGGTAGTTAGATGGGCGAGACGCTGCTCGAGCTGCACGACCTCGACGTCCATTACGGCGCGATCCACGCGCTGCGCGGCATCTCCTTTCGCGTCGGACAGGGCGAGATCGTCACGCTGATCGGCGCCAACGGGGCCGGCAAGACCACGACGCTGCGGGCGGTGAGCGGAATGCTGCGCCCGAGCGGCGGCCAGATCCGCTACGACGGAACCGCGATCGCCGGCTTCAAGCCGCACCGGCTGGTCGCGCGCGGTCTCTGCCACGCGCCGGAAGGGCGCGGCATCTTTCCCAATCTGACCGTGACCGAGAACCTCAGCCTTGGTGCGTTCCTGCGGCGCGACGCGCAGGGGATCGCGCAGGACAAGGAGAAGGGTTTCGCCCTCTTCCCTATCCTCAGGGAACGCGCCTCGCAGATGGCGGGGACGCTGTCCGGCGGCGAGCAGCAGATGCTCGCCATCGCCCGCGCCCTCATGTCCCGTCCCCGGCTGCTGCTGCTCGACGAGCCGTCGCTGGGCCTCGCGCCCACCGTCGTGGAGACCATCTTCAGCATCATCCAGGAGATCAACAAGCAGGGCGTGACCATCCTCCTGGTCGAGCAGAACGCGCACCTGGCGTTGGGAATCGCAAACCACGGCTACGTCCTGGAGACGGGGACGGTGGTACAGAAGGGCACCGGAGCCGAGCTGCTGCGGTCGCCGGAGATCAGAAAGGCCTATCTGGGAGAATGACCGCCATGTGGCCGGTGACGATGGAGGATGTGCGAAGCGCGAGGGAGAGGATCCGCGACCGGCTCCCCCCGACGCCGCTGCGCCGGTATGCCCCGCTCGATGAAGCCGTCGGATACGGCATCCGCGTCTACGTCAAGCACGAGAACCACCAGCCGACGCAGGCGTTCAAGGCGCGCAACGCGCTGTCTGCCCTGACGACGCTCTCGTCGGAGGAGAAGAAGCGCGGCGTCGTGGGCGCGTCGCGCGGCAATCACGGGCAGGCGCTCGCGTGGGCAGGACAGCTTCTCGGCATTCCCGTCGTCATCTGCGTGCCGCGGGGGAACAACCCGGAGAAGAACGAGGCCATGCGCGGGTTCGGCGCGGAGGTGATCGAGGAAGGCGACGACTACGACGTCGCGGTGCAGGTCGCGGACAAGCTCGTGCGGGATCGGGGAATGACGCTCGTGCACTCGACGAACCACCCGCAGGTCATCGCGGGCGCCGCCACGATGGCGCTGGAGATGCTCGAGCAGGAGCCCGGCCTGGAAGCGATGGTCCTCGCGGTTGGCGGCGGGTCGCAGGCGGTCGGAGCGATGACGGTCGCGCGCGCCCTGCGCCCTTCGCTCACCGTCTTCGGCGTCCAGGCGGCGCGCGCCGCCGCCATTCACGACTCCTGGCACCAGCGAAAGCCGCTGACCGGCTATACCGCGAACACGTTTGCCGACGGTCTCGCGACCCGCAACGTCTACGAGCACACCTTCAGCGCGCTGCGCGAAGGGCTGGCGGGATTCGTCAAGGTCGGTGAGGCGGACTTGGCCGACGCCGTCCGCCTGCTGCTGCGCACCACCCACAACCTCGCCGAAGGGGCAGGCGCGGCGGGGCTTGCCGGCCTGCTCGCAATGCGCGAATCTCTCGCGGGGAAAGCGGTCGGAATCTCGATTTCCGGAGGAAATCTCGACCTCGAGACGTTACGACGGGTGGTCTCCCGCGAAATCTGAAAGATGCGCCAGTCGTAATATCCGGGGCCGCGGTGCGTAACCGCGACATGGAGATGAGCCTGCTTCCCCAAATGCCACCTCTTCCCGTCTCGACGCGGCCCCAGCGGGGCTTCGTCCGCTGGGCGCTCCGGCGCGTCCGGGGATATTCAGAGGGCATCCAGGCTCCCCCCGTGGGGAGCACCGAACAGGCGCTCTACGGCTTCGCGCAACCGATCCTCGGCGTGCGGGTGCTGCTTTCCGACGGCGAATTGCTCAAGGAGGCGCTTTACCCCGCCGGCCTGCTCGCCGCCGCCTGCGCGCTCTACGCCACCTTCGGGAACGACGGCGTCGGTTGGGTGAGCTGGTTCAAGTGCTTCTACAAGGCGTTCGCCGCGCTGGCCCCCCTGCCCTCGTTCTTCTTCGCCAATCACTATGCCCGGCTCGCCGCCATGATCCGCTGGCGGATGGGATTCGGTGCCTGCGGTCCGCGCGAGATGCCCTGGGGGATGCTGGCAGGTCGCATGATCCGCCAGGCGCTGATCGTCGTCATCGGCGTGGCTCCCCTGCTCGTGGTGGCGAAGCTGTTGCCGGCGATCGGGGACTACATCTCCGCTGCCGTTCTGGCGATCTGGAGCTTGCACTGGGTGGTCGCCGACGCGTTCGACGACGCGCAGGTCTGCCTTCCCGGCGAGTCGGTGAAGCAGTCGCTCCAGCGCGACCGCGAAGCCCAGGAGCCGTGGTTCGTCCGCCTCCTGAAGCGCGCCGCGGCGCACCTGCCGGGGATCCTCGGCGGGCCGATCCGCCTCTTCGCGCGGCTCTGCGACAAGCTGGCGCTGGACTCGCGCGGCGAGATCGCGCTGATGGAATCGAACCGGGCCGTATCGGTCGGATTCGGGCTCTCGACCGCGGTGGTCCTCGCGACCCCCGTGCTGAACCTGCTCTTCCGGCCGATCATCATCGCCGGGTCATCGCATCTGCTAGGCCAGATCGAGAAGGACGAGGTCCAGCTCCAGCTGCCCCAGCCGCGTCCGGCGATAGCGCCTAATGGAGCTGGAACTCGGATTTCAGCTCACGCGCGGTAAGCAGCTGCAAAGCGGTCTTCGCCGGCAGGTCCTCGTACAGGATGCGATAGACGGCATCGTGCAGCGGCATGTCGACGCCGAGCTTGCGGGACAGATCGTGGACGCTCTTCGCCGTCCGGACGCCTTCCGCGACCTGCGTCATCCCGGCGAGCACGTCCGTCAGCTTCTGCCCGCGACCCAGCGCGAGCCCGACGGTGCGGTTGCGCGACAGCTCGCCGGTGCAGGTCAGAACCAGATCGCCCATCCCGGCGAGGCCGCTCAGCGTGATGGGATTGGCGCCCTTCCTCACCGCCAGCCGTACGAGCTCCGCCAGCCCGCGGGTCATGATCGCCGCGCGCGTGTTGTTGCCGAACCCCATCCCGTCGGAGATTCCCGCAGCGATGGCGCAGACGTTCTTCAGCGAGCCCCCCAGCTCCACTCCGACCACGTCGTTCGAGGTGTAGACGCGGAAGTAGTCGTTCGAGAACCAGCGCTGCACCTTCTGGGCGATCTTCTCCCAAGGCGAGGCGACGACCACTGCCGTCGGCATCTTCAGCATGGTCTCCTTGGCGAACGACGGCCCGGAGAGGCAGACGAGGTATGGATGCATCTCCGGGGGGAGGACGTCCTCGAGGACCTCGTGCATCGTCAGCAGAGTGTCGTTTTCGATCCCCTTGGTGGCCGTGACGATCGGAGTCGCCTTCGGCAAGGACGGCAATGCCTGCCGCATCACGGGGCGGGTGACGTGTGACGGGTTGACGGCGAGCACCAGCTCGGCGCCTGCCAGCGACCGGGGAAGATCGTGCATCGCCGTGACCGACTGCGGGAGCTGGACGCCAGGCATGTACTTGGGATTTTCGCGACGGGCGGCGATCGCTTCCGCGACGTCCTGTTCGAACGACCAGATGACGACCTCGTGGCCGTTGTTGCCGAGGACGGAGGCGAGCGCCGTTCCCCAGCTTCCCCCGCCGATGACCGTTGCGCGCATCAGGTCCGCAGCCTAGCGCAGACGATGGCCGCGAGGGAGAGCCCCGCCGCCACGATGTAGGGCGCGCCGGGCGCGACCTGCTGGAAGAGAGCGCCACCCATCGCTGGCCCAAGCACGCGCGCGAGGCTGGCCGCGGATTGCGACACGCCGAGCGCGCCGCCCTGCGTGTCTGGGGGGGCGTTTCGCGAGATGAGGCTCGCCACCGAAGGCTGCGAGAGTCCGTGTCCGCACGCCAGTCCGAACGCGCAGGCGTAGATGCCCGACCACGACGCCGCGAGCGGCAGCATCGCCAACGCCAGCGCCGTGAGCGCGATTCCCGCGATGAGCAGGCGGCGTTCGCCGAAAGCGGTGGCCAGCCGGCCGACCAGTCCTCCCTGGAGCGCCACCTGGATGACCCCGATGAAGCCGAAGAGGTACCCGACGCGGCGGACGAGCTGCGCGTGGTCGCGCGCGCCGATGCGGCGCTCGATGAACAGCGTCAGCGTCGCTTCCATCATCGTGAAGCCGAGCATGAAGAGGAAGTACACGAGCACCAGCAGGCGCAGCCGCCGATCACCAAGGCCGCGGGAGAGCAGCGCGATGCGGGAGAGCCTCGCACCCGTGTTCGTTCCCCGGCGCTCGCGCGAAAGCGACTCCGGGAGGAAGAACGCCGCCGCGGCCAGGTTCAGGGCCGCGAGCGCCGCGGAAGCGAGGCAGGGGAGCGCGTAGGGATTCTTCTCGAAAAGCGGCAGACGGATCACGGTGGAGAGATTCGAGAGCACCCCGCCGAGCGCTGGTCCGAGGATGAACCCGAGCCCGATGGCGGCGCCGAGAAGCCCCATTCCGCGCGCGCGATCCTGCGGCGCGGTGACGTCGGCGACCGCCGCCTGCGCGGTGGGGATGGTGGCGCCGAAAATGCCCATCAGCACGCGTCCGACGAAGAGGAGCCCAAGCGTTCCGGCGAGCCCGAACAGCGTGTATCCCGCCACCGATCCGAGAAGGCCGAGGAGCAGAATGGGACGCCGGCCGACCCGATCCGAGACCCTCCCCCAGACCGGGGCGAAGACGAATTGCGCCAGCGAGTAGCTGGACATGAGCAAGCCGACGACCGCGGCCCGCGCCCCGAAGGACTCCACGTAATACGCGAGGAAAGGAATGATGATCCCGAACCCGACCAGATCGATGAAGACGGTGACGAACAGGACCGGGAGCACGCCCCGGGGACCCTAGCATGTCGCATGCATGTCGGACCCCAGAGGCAGGATGGAACGATGACCAGGATCGCGATCCAGCACGTGTGCAGGCAGTGCGGCTTTCGCACGGCGAAGTGGTTCGGCAAGTGCGGAGGCTGCGGCGCGTTCGGCTCGGTGGAGGAGCAGTCGGCTCGCGCCGGCGGACGCGGGCTCTCGCCCGTGCTGCCCATCGACCAGGTCCCGCTCTCTCCGGGGCGCCGGGAGAGGACGGGCATCGGCGAACTGGACCGCGCGCTCGGAGGGGGGCTGGTTCCCGGCGCGGTGGTGTTGCTCGCCGGCGATCCCGGGATCGGAAAGAGCACGCTGCTCCTCTCCGCGCTGGATCGGCTCTCGGGTCCAAAGCGGCCCGTGCTGTACGTCAGCGGAGAGGAGTCGCTGCAGCAGATCCGGCTGCGCGGCGAGCGCCTCGGGACGCTCTCGCCGGCGCTCCATCTCGTGGCCGAGACCGATGCAAGCATGGCCCTCGATCACGCGCGCAAGCTCCGACCGTGCGTGCTCGCGGTGGATTCGATCCAGACGCTCGCCCTCTCCGGGCTGGAGAGTGCGGCCGGCTCCGTGACGCAGGTGCGCGAAGTGGGCCACCGGCTCGCTGCGTTCGCAAAGGAGACCGGCATCCCGGTGATCCTGGTCGGCCACGTCACCAAGGAAGGTTCCATCGCCGGGCCGCGCGTCCTCGAGCATCTGGTGGACACCGTGCTGTTTTTCGAGGGCGATCGCAGCCACGCCTACCGGATCCTGCGCGCGCACAAGAATCGATTCGGGTCCACGAACGAGATCGGCGTCTTCGAGATGAAGTCGGAGGGGCTCGTCGAGGTGCCGAATCCTTCGGCGTTGTTCCTCGCCGAGCGACCCACCGACGCGTCGGGCAGCGCGGTGGTGGCGGTCATGAACGGCTCGCGGCCGCTGCTCGTCGAGGTGCAGGCGCTGGTTGCTCGCTCGTCGTCGGGCGGCAATCCGCGGCGAACGGCCATCGGCGTCGATTTTGGCCGCGTCGCGGTGCTCACCGCCGTTCTCGAGCGGAAGCAGGGCTACATGCTCGCAGACAAGGACGTCTACGTGAGCGTCGCCGGCGGCGCGGAGGTGCCGGAACCCGCCGGCGATCTGGCAGTCGCGGCGGCGCTCGTGTCGTCGTTGCGGGACCGTCCGCTGCCGCCCGGAACGCTGGTGCTCGGGGAAGTCGGTCTTGCCGGCGAGGTGCGCGCCGTCAGCCAGATCGACCCGCGATTGGCGGAGGCGGCACAACTCGGCTTTTCCCGGTGCGTGCTGCCGAAGGGCAATCGGGCGCGGGTTTGCAAAGGTGGTCTGGAGCTCTGCGAGGTGGCCAATGTAGGAGCAGCGATGGATGCGCTCTTCGCTTAGGATGGCTCGGTGGCCGACGATCAGGAAGAGCGGCGCCGCCATCAACGGGCGCCCGTCGACCTCCAGGTCAGCCTCGAATTTGCCTCCGTCCAGCAGTTCCTCTCCGCTTGCGCCGGCGACATCAGCGAGAGCGGCATGTTCATCCGGATGGAGGGCCCACCGCACCGGGTCGGCGAGGCCCTGACTCTGCGATTCGACGCGGGCAAGGAGCGCATCGTCCACGGCACCGCGCGCGTCGTGCGCGTTGAGCCGGCGGGAATCGCGGTGGAGTTCGTCGAGCTGGACGACACGTCACGCAAGCTCGTGCAGATGATCGTCCGCATCAAGGTCGCGGCGGGATGACGATTTTGATGTCGGCAGTGAGGTCGGCGGCGTCGGATCGCTCGGTGCAGGACGCTGCGAGAACTACGCCTTCGAGACTGCCGACTTCCAGCGTGCCAGCATCGCGTCCCGCTGCTCCGCCTTCATTTTCGGCTTGAACTGCTTCCCGGGCCGCCACGCGTTGCGCAGCTCCTTGAGCCCCGCCCACATGCCCGTGCCCAGGCCGGCGAGGAACGCCGCCCCGAGAGCGGTTGCAGCAAGTCCGCCTGGAACTGCATCAGCAGATCGTTGGCGGAGGCGCCTCCGTCGACGCGAAACATCGGCACCGGCTTGCCGATGTCCTGGGCCATCGCCTGCGCCAGATCGTGGATCTCGAACGCCACTCCCTCGAGCGCCGCCCGAGCCAGATGCGCCGCCGTCACGCCGCGGTGGATTCCCGAGATGAGCCCGCGCGCTTCCTGCCTCCAGTGCGGCGCGCCCAGGCCGGCCAATGCGGGAACGAACACGACGCCGGCCGAATCCGGGACCGACGCCGCGAGCTTCTCGACATCCGCGGACTTCTCGATGAGGCCGAGCCCGTCGCGCAACCACTGGACGACGGCGCCGGCGATGAATGCGCTTCCCTCCAAGGCATACGCAACCTCGCTGCCCACCTGCCAGGCGACGGTCCCCAACAGACCATGCCGGGAAGTGACCTTGTTCGGTCCGGCATTCATCAAGAGGAACGCGCCGGTCCCGTACGTGCACTTCGCCTCGCCCTCTTCGAAGCAGGCCTGGCCGACCAGCGCGCTCTGCTGATCTCCCGCGATGCCGGCGATGGGAACTCCGTCGGGCAAACCCTTCACGCCCTTGGTCGTGCCGAAGACGCCCGCGGAAGGCTTGATCGCCGGCAACACGGCGCGCGGCACACCGAAGAGGGCGAGCAGCTCGTTGTCCCAGGCGCGCGTTCCCAGATCCATGAAGAGGGTGCGCGAGGCGTTGGTCACGTCGGTCGCGTGCACCGCGCCCCCGGTCAGCTTCCAGAGCAGCGCCGAATCGATGGTGCCGAAACAGATGTCGCCGTTCTCCGCCCGCGCCTGCGCGCCGGACACGTGGTCGAGCAGCCAGCGGACCTTGGTGCCGCTGAAGTAGGCGTCGAGCACCAATCCCGTCTTCTCGCGGATCCAGGGCTCCTTTCCTTTCGCCTTCAGCTCGTTGCACAGATCCGCGGTGCGCCGGTCCTGCCAGACGATCGCGTTGTGGATGGGCCGTCCCGAATGCCGATCCCAGAGCAGCGTCGTCTCGCGTTGGTTGGTGATCCCGATGGCCTGCAGCTCGGCGGGCTTGATCGAGGCCTGCCGCATCGCCGCTGCGATGGCCTTCAGCGTCGCCGTCCAGATGTCGTCGAGGTCATGCTCCACCCAGCCCGGCTTGGGGAAGATCTGCCGGAACTCGACGTTGGCCTTGGCTTTCACCGAGAGGCGCTGGTCGAGCACCAGCGCGGTGCTGCCGGTGGTGCCCTGATCGATCGCGAGGACGTACCTGGCCATCAGGCGGCTCCCTGGAAGAACGACACGATACTGCTGCAGACTTCGGCGGACTCCACGTCGAGCGGCAGGACGTGCCCGCTCCGCTGCAGCATCCGCAGCTCGACCCGGGGCGAGGAGAGCATCCCCTGCAGGCGCTGCGCGCCCGACGGAGAGAGGGTCCGGTCCAGGGCGCCCTGGAGGATGAGCGCGGGCGCGCGGACGCGGGAAGCGAGCTGCCTCGCCTCCTGCGAAAGCGCGCGCAGCTCCGCCCCCCAGCGCATGGGGATTGCGTCGTACGAGCCGGCGACTTTCTCGCGATCGTCCGGCTGACCGCGGATGTCGCGGGCGCCCTTTCCCAACAGGACGCGGAGCGCAGGCAGGCGGCCGATGACGTTGGCGAACAGCCACGTCCCTCGCGCGAACTCGATCGCCGGCGCCAGCAGCGCAATCGCGGAAAAGTCCGGCAGCCCCTTGTCCGCCCAGGACCGCGCCGCGAGGTGGATCACCAGCAGGCTTCCCATCGAGAGACCGCAGAGAAAGATCCGCCGCGCGCCGCACAGCGAGAGCAGCGCGGACTCCGCCGCGCGGATGACATCTCCGCGCGTGACGCCGTAGAGGTCCACTGGAGTCGTGCCGTGCCCCGGAAGAACCGGGCCGACGGCGCGAAATCCCGCCCCTGCCAGCGCCTCGCCGACGGGGCGCATCTCCGCGGGCGATCCCGTCAGGCCATGCAGGAGCAGGCACGCGTCGGGTCCATCGCCCAGCGCGAACGGGTCCGCGGGTCGGGCCATGCGACGCGCGGCGTACCAGCTTCGCCCGACGGCCGCAATCGCTTGCGCCGCAGATGCCCAAGTGCGAGAAGGCGCCCATGTCCGCCGACCATCCCGCCGCTCCGCCGCCGGTGCAGATCCAGCTCCAGATCGACGAGCAGACCGCGCACGGCATGTATGTCAACATGGCGATGCTGAACCACAACGAGACGGAGTTCGTCATCGACTTCATCTACGTGCAGCCGCAGGCGCCGAAGGCGGTGGTGCGCGCGCGCGTGATCAACAGCCCAAAGCACATGAAGCGCTTCCTCCTCGCGCTGCAGGAGAACGTGGCCAAGTACGAAGCGCAGTTCGGCAAGATCGATGCTTCCGGACCGGCGCCCCACCTGCTCCCGGTGCACTAGGGAGCGACTCGAAGATCACCGCGGAGGTCGCGGAGTTTGGGGGGCGCGAAGGAGACATCGTTCTTCGCGCTCTCCGCGCCTCCGCGGTCATCAGTTGGCCCGAATGGAGGCTGGTCGCAGGGTCGTGTCGCCTTCCACGACGAGTTGCGCCCGGAGCTTCTGCACCACGCCCTTCATGCCTTTCATGCGCGCCAGCTCCTCGATGCTCGAGAAGGGCCGCTTGTTCCGCCGCTCCACGATGGCATGCGCGCGGCCGCGGCCGATGCCGGGCAAGAGGCGCAGCTCGGCTTCGCTGGCGCGGTTCACGTTCA
>VBKI01000067.1:96331-96812 GCA_005879535.1 Deltaproteobacteria bacterium
TGCACGCGCCCTATTCCTGTCCGTCCTGCGCAGCGACGGAGAGCGCGCCCCCGGGCCGCGATTCGGCCCGGCGATCGCGGTCGTCCTCGCGGAGCTGGATCCGGCCGCCGAGCGGCAGCGAGTCCAGCACCACGTTGATCGACCCGTCTCGATTCAGCCAGGCCATGCCCACGCGGCTCCAGATCCGGCTCCGCAGCCCCGGCTTGTCGATGATGTTGTAGGCGATCCACGGTTTCTTCCACGCGCCGCTCTCGGCAGGGCCGACCGCTTGCATCGGCGCCACGCCCGCCTGGTTCTCCATCCGCTCCTCCCGCCGGCCGCTCCACTGCGGCCATGCCAGCCGGGAGAGCACGCGCCGTGCCAGCGCCGTCCCCTCTGCGAGCGGCCTGACCCAGGCGTTCCAGGACGAGAGGGGGTCGCAGAATGGGACAGCCGCCTTGACGGACCCGGCCACGCGGGCGTAGGAGGGCCCGCACAGCAA
>VBKI01000068.1:0-128009 GCA_005879535.1 Deltaproteobacteria bacterium
GAGGTCGAATCGCTGCTCCGGTGCACCGTCTTCCTCGCGGACCGTATCGTCGAACCCGCTCACGACGAGCCGCGGTGGCTGCTGCTCGGGGAAACCAACAAGGGACGTCGGTTGGCGCTCATCTTCACGCGACGTGGCAGCAAGCTTCGGCCCAGCAGCTGCCGCCAAATGCGGCGAAACGAAGGGAGGCTCATGAGGAAGCGAAACTCGAAAGTGGTTCCGAAGAAGGCCGCTAAGCGCGACCGGCAGATCGAGGAATTCGAGAGTCGGGATCTCGGAGACGACATCCGGGCCGCTGGCGGCCTCCGGGCGATCCGCAAGACCTTGCCGACTTCGATCGTGCTCGAGCAGGACCTGGTCGACAAGCTGCGCGAAAAAGGCGCCAAGCGCGGCCTTGGCTACCAGACGATGCTCAAGCTCATCGCGCGCGAGCACGTGGACGAGTACTGAGTGCCACGGCGCGTACGCTATGGAGATTTCAAAGCTTGAGGCGGCATCGCGCCTGCTTGACACCGCAATCAGGTCGTTTTTCGAGGGAGCTGACGAAGTGGCGGTTCACTCGCTTGCGGCCGCATCGCTGAATATTTTTTCGGACCTCGCCGAACACGGCGGTAACTCCTGGCGCGCTCATCTCGGCGACGATTCAAAGCTCTCGGCGCGGGAGGTGAAGCGCGTCCTGAACAGAGCATGGAACTTCTTCAAGCACGCTGATCGAGATCCCGACAAAACGCTTCACTTCGAGGAGATCGACAGCGAGCACCTGATGTTCGTCGCCGTCCTCCAGTGCGGTGAGCTTCAAGCAACGACCTGCTGCATGCAGGCCTTCCAACTCTGGTACATCGCCGCGCACCCAGCTCACTTTCCGAAGAGCGAGCCCGTTTTCTCCGAGGCAATGAAGTTGTTCCCCGACTTCGAGACCTTGTCTTCGGCAATGAAGATTCGACGAGGAGCCGCTTTCCTGCACGAACATTGCCCGCCGCAGGCGCGCGCCGAGTAGCAGCGGCACTCTTGCGCATTCCGTGCATGTCGGCTGAACCGCGATGGCAACCGAAACTCACCGCAACATCCGGATGCTGGACGGGGCGGAGCCGCGACGGTAGCCGTCAGCGCTGCGGCGCCGACATCCCCCAGCGCACGACCGTGGCGCGCTCGAGCCAGCGGAACAGCAGGTTCTCGACGAGAAGGCCGATCACGATCACGGTCACGAGTCCCGCGAATACAAGTTCCGTGTTCATCTCGAATCGGTTCTGGTAGATGAACCAGCCCAGCCCCCCCTGGCTCCCCGCGACCCCGAAGACCATCTCCGCCGCGATGACGGTGCGCCAGGAGAACGCCCAGCCGATCTTCACGCCCGTGAGGATGTGCGGGAAGGCTGCGGGAAGCAGGATGCCGGCGACGAAGTGCCATCCGCGAAGTCCGAGGTTCTGCCCCACCTTGCGCAGTGTGGGCGCCACGGTCACGAATCCCGTGTACGTGTTGAGCGACATCGGCCACAGCACCGAGTGCACGACCACGAAAATCAAGGAACCGGTCCCGAGCCCGAACCAGAGGAGCGACAGCGGCATCAAGGCGATCGCCGGCAGGGGATTGAACATCGAGGTGAGCGTCTCGAGGACCGCAGAGCCGGTCCGCGTCGTCACGGCGACGCCGGTGAGCGCGAGCGTGAGGACGGCTGCGATGCCCATCCCGGCCAGCAGCACCTGGAGCGACTGCGCCGCATATCCCGGCACCTGGCCGTTCTCGACCGAGCGCGCGAACGCGCGCAGCACGGTGGACGCGGGAGGGAACAGCAACGGACTCACGTGGAACGCGCGCGTCGCCAGCTCCCAGATGGCGAGCAGGGCGGCGACGACCGCCACCTTCGCGAGCGTCCATCGCGCGCGCGGGCTCATCCGGCGAGCAGCTCGTCGACGGCGCGCTGCACTTGCACGGCCGAGGCCGTGTGCCGCGATCCGGCGGCAGGGTTGTCGACCATGCCGCGGACCTGAGTGGGTCACGAAGAGCAGCGTCGTCCGCGCCGCGCGCAGCACCGCGAGCAGATCGTCCTGCAGCTTGCGGCGCGTGATCGCATCCAGGCTCGCGAACGGCTCGTCCATGAGCAGGATGCGTGGAGATAGCGCGAGCGCGCGGGCGATGGCCACGCGCTGCTTCATCCCGCCGGAAAGCTGGTGCGGGTGAGCTTGCGCGAACCCGGCGAGGCCGACCAGCTCGACGTAACGCAGCGCTTCCGCCTTGGCCTGCGCGGCGGCCATGCCGCGGGCGACGCGCAGCGGATATGCGACGTTGCCGAGCACCGTGCGCCAGGGGAGCAATTGGTCGAATTCCTGGAACACGACGACGCGGTCGGGTCCGGGGGCGAGCACCGGTTTCCCGTCGAGCTCGATCGAGCCTCGCGAGGGCCGGAGGAATCCCGCCATCGCCTGCAGCAAGGTGGACTTCCCGCATCCGGACGGTCCAAAGAGGACGAAGCGTTCGCCTTCGCGCACTACCAGCGAGACGCCGTCCACGGCGGTGAAGGAACCCTCGTGCCTCTCGTAGGCGAGGGCGACGTCGACGACCCGCAGCAGATCGGCGGCCATCGCGTTCAGCTGCCCGGCAGCTCGTGCAGGTGCGGCAGCGCGTAGTCGCGCCAGGACGGCCGGGCCGACTTCAGGGCCCCGATCTTCACCATGAAGGAGACGAACCGCGACACGCCGTTCGGCGTCATGGTGTAGCGGATGCCGGGCTGCCGGACGATCTCCGCGATCTGCTCGGCGGTCGAGCTCGACTTCTCGCTCTTGACGTAGATCCGCGACGCCTCCGCGGGGTCGCGTGCGATGAGCTCCATCGCCTCGCGCATCGCCGCGACGAAGGCGGCGAGCAGCTTGGGGTTCGCCCTGGCCCACTGCTCGCTGGTCCAGACGAAGTTGAAGTTGTGGGGCCCGCCCATCGGCTGGTAGCTGTCGAACACCTTCGCGATCCCTGGGCGGCGCAATTGCTCGTACTGGTAGGGCGGGCCCGAGAGGTGGCAGGTTATCTCGCGGCGGGAGAGCAGCGCCGCGGTCGCGTCCTCCTGCGACATCGAGACGACCTGCCGGTCGAGCTTCCGCGCGTCGCCGAGCTCCTTCTCCGCTGCCATCTGCAGGATGATGTGCTGGACCGAGCCGATCGCGGGCAGCGCGATGCGATCGTCCGGCTTCAGGTCCTTCAGCGACCGGATCCCGGCCCGGGCGCAGTTCAAGTAGAGCGGCATCTCGTTAAGTGCGCCCACTGCCTTCCAGTCGAGCCCCTTGTCGATGGCGAGCGCGAACGGCGGGAAACCTCCCGACCCGACGTCGATCTGCCCGGCGATCATGGCGTCGCGGATGACGGGGCCCGAGGTTAGCTGCCGCCACTCCACCCTCACGCCCGGCGCGCGCTTCTCGATGAGGCGCAGCTCGCGCATCACAATGAGCGGCAGGTAGGCAAGGCCGGGCTGCTTGACGATGCGCAGCTCGCGCACTTCCTCGGCGCGTGCGGGGGGTGCTCCCGACGCGAGCACCAGCGCGAGCGCGAGCAGGCGGCGGGCCAAACGCACCTCCGAAGCGACGATGACCTTGTATCACGCCGCGTGCGTCCAGGACCTGGCGGCGGGCGAAACGCACCTCCGAAGCGACGATTGTTAACACGCCACGTGCGTCCAGGACCTAAGGGCAGATAAGTCAGGATGGAACGACCGGCCCGATTCGCTGGGCTGGATTACGCCAGGCGCGTTGCCCATGCCGGCGCGAATCAGGGGAGAACATCGGGTGATCGTCCTCGCCGCGGCGCTGCTGTCCGCCGGAGGCAGCCGCCAATCGGCGCCTTCGGGTTTTGCAGCCTGTTTGCTTCACCCGTGCTGCAAGGTTTGATCACAGTCCGCGAGGTCGCCAAGCAACTCGGCGTGTCGACGACGACCGTGTACAAGCTCTGCACGACGCGCCAACTGCCCTGCATACGCGTGCTCGGCGCGATTCGGATAGCCCCGGCGGACGTCGCGGCGTACATCGCGCGTGAGGGACTTGACAATCTAAGCCAGTATTGGCATATTTAGCTAGGTAAGCTCGACCGAGAGCGAACCGACGCTGAAGCCCATCGTCTGGATCGGGAGCAGCAAGGATGACGTATCCGAGCTCCCCACGGAGGTGAAGCTCGTGTTCGGCCATGCGCTCTACCTCGCTCAAATCGGCCGCAAGCATCCCGACGCCAAGCCGCTCACCGGAATCGGGCGCGGTGTTCTCGAGGCGGTCGAGGACTTCAACAGGAACACTTACCGGGCGGTCTACAAAGTCCAGCTCGGCGGCCTAGTGTACGTGCTTCACGTCTTTCAGTAGAAGTCGAAGTCGGGCAAGGCGACACCGAAGGCTGACATCGACCTGATCAAGTCGCGGCTCAAGTTGGCGAAGCAGGACCACGAACGGCGAACCAAGGCAAAGGGGAAGTCGTGAAGACCAGGACCGGAAAGAAGCAGAGCACCATCACCGAGGGCAGCGGGAACGTCTTCGCCGACATGGGCGTACCCGAGCCGGAGCACGCCCTCGCCAAGGCCAAGCTCGCCGCCAAAATCGCCGCTGCGATCGAGGAAGAGGAACTCACTCAGACGGAAGCGGCCGAGCGCCTCGGAACGGACCAGGCGAAAGTGTCCGCCATCATCCGTGGCCGCCTCGATCAGTTCTCGACAGAGCGGCTCCTGCAATACGCCCAGATGATCGGCTACGACGTGGAGATCCGCTTCAGCCGCCGGCACCAGAGGACTGGGCACTTGCGAATTGGCACGTAAAGTTCGTCCGAGAGAACGTCGACGAATACAAAAACGCGCAGCTAACGCTGGTGTGACGCCCTCGCAGCGTCTCCTGCTCCGTCGGTCTCTTGCCGGCGGCCCATACTTTCCTTAGATCCAGGACCGATGGGCGGTAGCGAGCCGGTGCCGCCTGCGGTTGGCGCGCCGACCGCAAGGCGTTTCATCGTGGTGGCCGTCGGAATAGCCGCCTGTTTCATGGGCGTCACTGCATATTCACAAGCCGTGCAGCGTGACGTCGATCGGGACGCCGACGACATTGCCTACAACGCGGTACCGAGTGTCGAGCGTCTCTCCGCTGCGCGCGCCGAGCTCCGTCATCTCGAAGCGCTGCTGGCACGCGCGCGAATCGACGGGAACCTCGCCGCCATCGGCCGCTCACGCGGCGCCTTTCACGATGACATTGCCGAGTACCTGGCGTTGCCCACTTTCCCGGGCGAGCGCGAGCGCTGGGACGCGGTGAGCACCGTGCTGGAGAAATTGGAGCAGGTGGTCTCCGGCATCTTGGCCGGCGAAAACTCCGCAAGAGTCCAATTGCCCCAGACGGTCGATCTTGCCAGCGCAGCGATCGCGGGATCGATTGAATTCAACGCAGCGCAGGCACGGCGACTGGCCATCCACATCAGAATGCTCCGCCGCCGATCCCTGATCACCGGATACCTACTGGACGGCCTCGCCGCCGCGCTCGCGTTAGCCGCCAGCCTGCTTCTCTTGCGTGGCGTGCGCCAATATACCGGTCTTCTCGAGGCTTACGGTTCGCTCTTGCGCGACCGCGCCGACGAACTAGAACAGTTCTCGGGACGGGTGGCGCACGACATCTTGAGCCCTCTGGCCACGGCATCGATGGCGCTGGGAATCGCCGGAGCAGCGGCGGGTGCCGATGAGCGGTCGAGGGCCGCCGCTCAGCGTGGGATGAAGAGCCTGCAGCGCGTGCAGCTCATCGTGAATGGATTGCTCGATTTCGCTCGCGCCGGCGCCCGGCCCGCACCTGGCGTAAGCGTTGAGCTGAAACCCGTCCTCGACGACTTGGCTGACGCACTCGGTATGGCCGCCCGCGAAAAGCAAATCGATCTGGCGGTGGAGCCGGTACCTTCTTGTGCAGTGGCGTGTAGTGCCGGCGTCCTCACCAGCCTGATGGCAAACTTGTTGAACAACGCCATCAAGTACATGGGCGAGGACGGGCACGAGCGAAGAATCACCGTGCGCGTGCGCGATGTTGGGCAACTGGCCCGTGTCGAGGTGGCGGATACTGGTCCGGGCATTCCCCGCGAGCTTCTGCCGACTCTGTTCGAGCCTTACGTTCGTGGCGCTACCGGCGGCAAGCCGGGCATCGGGCTGGGGCTCGCAACGGTGAAGCGGATCGCGCAGACCCATGGTGGCCGCGCGGGCGTCGAGTCCACACCCGGCGAAGGGAGCTGCTTCTGGTTCGAGCTTCCCAAGGTGGCTCGTCGATCAACGGACCAGAAGTGATTGGGTCGGGCGCGCTCGCTGGCAGCTCGGGAATGGCTTCGCGCGGAACACGGAACCGATTCAGCACCTCCTGCGCACTGATCAGCGCCGATAGAGAACTGCCCATCAACTTCTCGGTCGATCGTGCTCGAGCAGGAGCTCGTCGACAAGCTTCGCGAAAAAGGCGCCAAGCGCGGCCTCGGCTACCAGACGATGCTCAAGCTCATCGCCCGCGAGCACGTCGACGAGTACTGAAACCTGCCGGCCTGCGCGCAAGAGCGCGACCCACGTGCCGCGCCCCACGTCGGCGCCGGAAACGCCTGTGCGGCGCACCAATCCCACAGGATGCTTCAGGACAGTTCGCGATACAGCTCCAGCTCTCCGTGAGTCTTTCGCTCGGTCAGCTCGCGCATGAGCCCAGCGATGGACCACTCGGCTGCGAAACTTCAACCGATCGGCTACCTTGAGTAGAGATTGAAAGTTCTTTCGCTTACCAGAAGATGCTGAAGGTGATCATTCGCGAGCACGTCGACGACTATTGAACCTCGCTGGCGGGCGCGACGGTGGTGAGGCTCGACTCCAGGTTCTCGGGACTCGCTTCACTTCTCGTCCGCGTACACGGCGGCGAGGTGCTGTATCTGTCGCTGGAGACGTCGGTGAATGCACGGTGACACTTCAGGCCATCGGGAGCGCGTTCTAGCCGGTCTCAAAATCGGCGGTTGCGCCAAAAATGAGGCCCCCGTGCTTCGTGGGGGCTCTGCTCCGAGGGGCCGCTGAGACATTCCGTTTGGCCCGGTTCGTGATCATGACGCCGCCAGATGGGTCGCGGCGGCGGCGGGCATGCAGAGGTGTGCCATCGTCGGGCGTTGCGGCGAACTCAGCATATCGCCGCCGCGAGCCCGACCTGACTCTGCTTCATCAGACGGTCCGCGCTGATCTGAAGAAATTCCTTGCCGAGATGGAACAACGAGGCGACGGCGCGGGACTGCCCGGCTTCGTCGTCGCGGAGTTCGAGCGTTACCTCGCTTGCGGCATCCTCGCCAACGGCTTTGCTCGCGTCCGCTGCAGCTCCTGCGGCGACGAGCTGCTGGTCGCCTTCTCCTGCGACTTGCTTTTCGCCGCACGCCCGCCCGAGACGACCGAACGGCTGTACTTTCGTGTGCGGCTGGGTGTAGTCCGCTGCCGTCGCGCTCTGCAAGGCTGATCGCGATGAAGGAAGAGGAGGGCGAGCTGACAGAACTTCGCTTATCTGTGCTTCCCGCTTGATCTCCTTCTACGTCAAGTTGCACTGGGAAGGCGTGTAGCCCGTAGGAGCAACACGCTACGGATATGCGCGACGCTTGCGGGCAAAACGCCTGGATGGTTGGAGGAGCGATGAACAAGCACAAGCTATTGAGGGCACTTGCAGTTGCAACCGTTGGCGTGCTGGGTCCGTTGGTCAGCACTTCTATCGCATTCGCCGACTCGTTTCCGGGATCGGTGTCCAAAGCCAATTGTGGTCCTGGGGATCATACGGAAAGCGGATTACAAGGCGAGACAACGGTGGAAGAACGTTTCAGCGGCGATTCCGAGCGCGCCTACAACTGCAATCTGGAACTCGTGGGCCAGGAGCCCCAAGCTGAGTTTGAAGGAGCATTTTCCCAGGATGGACCGGCGTACAGCGGTGACTGCGCCTACTATGGAACGGACCGTGCTGCCACTCTCCAAGGCGTCAAGGTGATCGATGCCTCCGACCCCCAGCATCCGCGGGTGAGCGCGCACTTGACCGATACCCCCGCGGCGCTTGCCCCGCACGAGACGGTGCAGACCAATGATCGAAGTGGCCTCCTCGTGGCCGCCCAAAATAATGGGCCGGACTTTGCTGTTTATGACATTTCCGCCGACTGCCGCCACCCGGTCCTGCTGGCCCACATCCAGCTCCCGGGCAGCCAGGGCCACATGGGCGCCTTCGCCCCGGACGGCCGGACGTACTACCTCACCCAGGGCGGAGCCACCAACCGCACCCTGCACATCGTGGACCTCTCCGACCCATCGCATCCGCAGGAGCTTCCCCCCTGGAACTTCCTGGGCGATGGCAAGCCCCACGGGCTAGAGCTCAACCCGGAGGGCTTCGAGCCCGGTGTCCACGAAGGGACGCGGGTGTACGCGGGGCAGTCCGGCAATTTCCCCTTCACCCCCTTCAGGGACGGGCTGGTGATCGAGGACGTCAGCGACTATCAGTTCCGTCGCCCCAATCCGCAGATCCGGATTGTCAGCACGCTCTTCTGGCCGGACCAGGGGGGAGCCGAGGCCATGATCCCCGTCAAGATCAGGGGGCGCCCGTACCTCATCAGCACGGACGAGTCCGGCGGCGCGGGCGGCGCGGGCGGTTGGGCGGCCGCGTGTGCCCGGGGGGCCTCCGCGTTCGGTTATCCCAATATCATTGACGTCGGTGACGAGACGAACCCTAAGATCATCGCCAAACTCAGGCTGGAAGTGAACGACCCCGCGAATTGCTCAGCGCTACTCGCTGAGACGCCGCCGGATCCGCCCGGAACCGCGCCCGGGACGAACTTGCCGGCCATCTCAGGGACGACCAACTACAGCGAAGAAACATGTGTCGCTGACAATCCCAAAAATGCGAAGATGCTCGCTTGCAGTTTTCAGAATGCACAACTGCGCGTTTTCGACATTCGCGATCTTTCCCATCCCAAGGAGATTGCGTACTGGAAGGCAGGGGCTGTGCGGACAAGGGTCCTTCCCGCATCAGGGAGCTGGGCGCCGGGCTCCGATCGAACCGTGGATAAGATTGCGCATTGGGTACGCTGGGTCAAGCGGAACGGCAATGGCCAGGGCAAGGGGAACGGCAACGGAAACAAGCTGGAGCTCTGGACCGTCAGTGATGGCCACGGCTTTCAGGTGCTGCGTTTCACCGAGAACTTCAAAGGTAAACACCGGGACCTTTTCGACGACTCCGACGATTAATCGATCGTCGGCATAAGTCAGGCCGCAATTCGATGTACAAACTGGCTCAGCCGCGAACCGGCTGGGCCAGTTTTCATTGATGGGGGAATCAGCGGAGTACGCGCTCTTGTCGCCGAAATCCCGGCGTTCCATTTACGCTCGACTCAGGCGAGAGCAAGCCGATAGATCAGTTGAGGTACCTGTCCGTGCGTCGGGCCCCTTGGCGAAGCGGCACCGGCCCTGACGGACGAATGCGCTCCCAAGAAGCTGACCCGGAGACAATTGTGCACGCACTCGCGCGCGCCGGCCTCGTCGACTACTGGGTCCACACCTGCCGCCGCTGCAAACGCCGAGGAGAGCCTCACAGCGAGCGCCAAGCCGATGGGGACCTCCGCCCTTGCCCTCGCTGCGGGATGAAGCTCTGGCCCACCGCGAAGGTGCGGCCGATGCGCTTCCACGACCGGCGCCACACCGCGGCCACGCTGCTCCTGCGCGAACGCGTCGATCCGCACCGCGTGCAGCGCCTGCTGCGGCATCGGGACGTGAAGACGACCACGGGAACGTACGGGCACCTCGTCGTCGAGGACCTGCGCGACGCGATCAACCTGCTTCCGCCGTCGCCGTTTGCTGCATCCTTGCTCGAAGACCCCGAGGTCGATGCCTGCTCGCGTGCAGAATTCGACGATCGGGAACGAGGAGAATCAGGGAGTTGGATTGGAGCGGGAAACGGGAGTCGAACCCGCCACCCTCAGCTTGGGAAAGCGAATCGGTCGGTTTGTAGGCGCATGTAGGCATTCACAAGCCGTGGCACGTATTGGTGCTTCTAGATCCGGTGAATTGCATTCAGTATCTTTTGGCACAAGGTTTTGCAGGTCCGGTGCTGGACCGGTGCTGCAAGGTTTTCTGAGCGTCCGTGACGTTGCTGCGCAACTGCGCGTATCAACCGCGACGGTCTACAAGCTCTGCGCGGCGCGCGAGCTGCCACACGTACGCGTCCTGGGCGCTATCCGGATCGCGCCGGACGACCTGGCTGCCTTCGTCGAGCGTCTCCGGCGGGCTACTTCAGCAGGTTGAAGGGGCTTTTGTGCGTAGCGTACCTCGGCTGGCCTCATTCGGCGGCTGCCCTATGATCGAGTCATGACGCGCGAGGAAGCCCTGCGACGGCTCTCGGAGCATCGAGGAGAGCTCGAACGGTTCGGGGTGCGATCGCTTGATCTCTTCGGCTCCGTCGCGCGCGGCGACTCGGGGTCCGGGCAGTGATGTGGACCTCCTGATCGAGTTCGACAAGCCGGTGGGGCTCTTCCATTTCTTCCGGGTCCAGCGCAGGCTGGAAGCCATCCTCGGCCGACCAGTCGATCTGGTCATGAAGGATGCCATCAAGCGCCAGCTGCGGGCGCGGATCCTTGCCGAGTCGGTCAGTGCCAGCTAGGGACTGGCGCCTCCGCATCGAGGACATCCTGGCGGCGGTGGAGCGCGTGCAGCGGTACACGGTGGGCATGGACCTCTCGTCCTTCATCGTGGACGAGAAGACCGTGGATGCCGTCAGCTTCTGCTTCGGCGTCATCGGTGAGGCTGCGCGCCACATTCCAGAGGACGTGGTCGCCGCCAATCCCGACCTGCCATGGCCGGAGATGCGCGCCATGCGGAACGTCGTGGTCCACGAATATTTTGGGGTCACGCAGGAGACGCTCTAGAAGACAGCACGCGAGGACCTCCCAGCGCTCGTCGACCGACTGCGTCGCTTGCTGGCCGAACCCGAGCCCTGAGTAGCGCGCCTGAGATCGGGCAGGGGGTTCAGAGACCGCGCCGGGTCTACCGGGATTCTATCGGCTATGACGCGCGCGCCATCCGAGTTGTGCTGGCCGGGTCGCCTAATCCGTTGAAGCGACCCTCGGCGATGGCCGTTAGATGGTGCTGCTCCAGTCGCACCCAACTGCTGCGCCGCCTCGCCACCCTGGTCCCACCACGGCGCAGCGACCACATCCAATGCAAGGCGTCTTTGCGCGGCCTCGTACTGGAGCAATCAGGTTATCTGCGCAGGTGCCGCTCGAAGCCTGGCGAGTGAGCAGGACCGCTTGGTTCAGACGTTCGTCCGCCCTTCCCCTAGCGCAGCGTATCGTCCTAGGGTGCAAGTCCTAGGGCGAGAGTCGGGGGAAGATCGGCTACTCGGGCGAACACGAAAGGGCGCGCCTTTACTGCTCTCTTCGCGACCTACACCGCAAAGGTGACGATCCGCCCGGACGAAGACAGAAGGGGCATCGAGACGTCGATCCACGGCGAACTTCTAGGTGCTGACGAATACGAACTCGATCCCGTGCAAGCAACTCGTGATTTAGGCGCCGCACGCGGCCCCGCAGGAGGACCCGATGAATCGCACGTCAATCAATCACTCAGCGCTGGTGCTCTCCGTTGCGATGGCAACCGCGTGGCCTCTGTCGCCCGCAGTCGCGGACAAAGGTGGCACGCCTCACAAAGACGCCGTCCATCCGAAGTTCGGGTTGGCCGCGCCTTCGGACGGGCCCTTTCCATCGGACCGGTTCACCAAAGCCGATCCGACTCAGAACACCTGCGAACAAGTGAACCTGCCGATGCCGGACTCCACGACCGAGCCTTCGGCGCACATGGAAGTCACGCTGCTCAACGAGCTGGACGGCTTCAACACCCGGCCGCGCATCGCCATCCCGTTCGACGGCGAGATCGATCTTAGCACCGTGAACAGCGACACGATCTTCCTCGTGAGCCTCGGTGACTCGATCATCGACGGCGTGCCCGGCTGTCCGAGCGCGCGCGTCGAAACGGACGACCAAGAAACCCTGCCACGGCCGGACGCAGGCGCGGTGGTCGGCATCGATCAGGGCGTCTGGGACCCTACGACGAACACAGACCCTACGACGAAGACACTGTACGTCGAGGCGGCGGAGACGCTCGAGCAGCACACGCGCTATGTTGTATTCGTGACCCGCGGCGTAAAAGACACGACGGGTCAGCCCATCGAGACTCCGAAGGAGTTCAAAAAGGCGATCGGCGATGACGCGGACGCCGCGCCGATCGATCCGGCTTACCAGGCGGCGCTGCGGCGCGCGGTCGGCCAGGCGCACTTCTTCGGCGTGAAGCGCAACGACATCGCGGTCGCCAGTGTCTTCACGACGCTGAGCGTGACCGCAGCGGCCGAGAAGATTCGTACGGCCGTAACGGCGACGCCGCCGCCGTCGCCGGCTTACTTCAACATCGCCAAGGATTCCAAAGGGAACACGCATCCTGCGGTATTCGACCCCAGCAAGATCACCCGGACGGGCAACCTGACGGGGATTACGTTTCATCGCGACCGGATCTTGCCGCCCGCGTCCGTGAATACTGTCTTCCAGTCCGCCTTCCTCGACACGATGCGAGTCATTCCAGGTGCGATCAAGACGCTGGCCTTCGGCCGTATCCAGACGCCGAATTATTTGCAAGCGGACGCCAGCATGATCCCGTTTCCGACCTACTCCGGTTCACCGACCCAGCTCGGCACGGTGGATCTCTACTTCGAGCTCATGTTGCCCTCGGAAGACCTCGAGTGCAATCCCCAGCGGCGGAAGCCGCCGGGCGGGTGGCCGGTGGTGATCTGGGGACACGCCAACAACGAGAACGGAGTGAACGGCTCGCAATCGCGAGTCGCGGCGGTCTTTGCCTCGCACTGCATCGCGACTCTCAGCTGGAACCAGGTCGGCTATGGCTTCGGACCAAACAGCACCGTGACCATCGCGCAGACGGATGGTACGTCGCTCATCTTCCCGTTTGCGGGCCGCACCTATGACCTCAACCATCCCGACAGCCAGCCCTTCCCTGGGCCGGACGGGTTCTACGACGGCAACAGCGCGCAGCCGGAAGGAGCCTGGGGCGTCCGAGACCCGTCCGGCGTCCGAGACACGCGCATCCTGTTCGACCGCGATCAGAACCGGCAGGGCATCGCCGACATCGCGCAGCTGATTCGCGCCATCGAAGTGGGCATGGATGTCGATGGTGATGGCACACGGGACCTCGATCCAGAACACGTATACTATGGTGGTCTCTCGAAGGGCGCCGTCCTGGGCGTACTCGCCACCGCTGTCGAGTCCAGGTTCAAGGCCTCGGCGCTCTCCAGCCCCGGCGGCTTCATCGTGTTCCAGAACTCGCCGGGGCGGCGTGGACCCGTTGCCGGTCTGCTGTTGCAAGAACACCACCCTTCTCTCCTCAACCCGCCGGGCACTCCCCTGATCACCAAGCTCGGAGCTCACGACTCGCAGGCGCAACTTTCCGACGGTCCGGGCCTTCTCGTCACGGCGCCGTTCTACAACGAGAACATGCCGGAGCGTGGTCTGACGCCCATCGTCAATTGTTCTTTGCGCTCCTCGACAGGAGCGACTTGCCGGAGCAGCATTCCCGGCGCGCTGGAGATCCAAGACTACTTCGAGCGCCTGGAGTGGCTCAACGCGAACAATGCGGCCGGCGCGTTCATGGAGTACCTCAAGACCAAGCCGATCAACGGCCGGGCGCGTCCCATCCTCATCCAGATGGCTCGCGGTGACCGAACCACCGTCAATCCCAACGTCGCCGAAGCCGTCCATGCCGGAAAGTTGGAGGACCGTGTGACCCTGTACCGTCACGACCTGTTTGATCCGCCCCCCACCGATCCCACGGGCCAGAAAGTGAA
This sequence comes from Deltaproteobacteria bacterium, assembly GCA_005879535.1. NCBI lineage: Bacteria > Pseudomonadati > Myxococcota > Myxococcia > Deltaproteobacteria bacterium. The sequence continues at coordinate 13,860 of VBKI01000068.1, forward strand.
GTTCACGGGGGATCCGCATACGTTTTTGATTTCTACCAACTCAGAAACGTTCGGCCCTACGGTGCAGCGCCTTGCACTCCAAGCGCAGGAACAGATTGCCCGTTTCTACGAGTCGGACGGCGCCAACACTATCGACCCGGATGGCACCGAGACGTTATTCGAGACGCCGGCAGCCAGCATCCCGACCGACTTCGGCTTCGTCGTTCCTCCGTAGTCAGACAAGAGCTTGTTACTCACGACGGCGGCTCCTCACTTCGGTTGACGAGCCGCCGTTTCGCTTTTCAAGAAGGCTTCTTCGTAAGCAGCTCGGCACCGACCTTCGGGTTGGCCTTTGAGGCCGTGGCCTTCATGACCTGGCCGACGAGGAAGCCAACAATGTCGGTCTTCCCACCCTCGTACTTGGCAATGCAGTCGGGTTGTCGGCCAGCACCTTGTCGATGGCGGCCTCGATGCTGGCGACCTCGGTGGCCTGCTTGAGGCGGCGCTTGTCAAGCGTGGCGAGCCGCCCCGCGCGGCGAAGCGCAGTGCCCTCCCGCCGCGCTCTGCTCGGCTGGTGCCGAGGAGACAGGAGGAGGCGAGGCGACAGAAGTTCGCTTATCTGTCTTCTGCCCCGCCCCCCGCCTGTTCAACGCGGGGGGCGACAAGCTGGGTAATCAGTTACTCGGCTACGGTGAGGCCGTGGCGCGAGAGGGTCTCTTCGCCTCGGCGGGCGTACTCGGCCAGGACACGCAGGACGTCAGCCGTGCCCGCTGGCAGCTTCGGATGGCGCTTGAATGCCCGCGGGTAGAATGTCTCGCAGCGGAAGCGATCTCGAGGATGGTGCCAGCCAGCGCCCTGCAGAGAACCCCGCGCTCCGGGCAAGCGGACGCGATCCCGATCCCCGAAGCGCTCGTTTTGCGCTTCCACGACCTGCGCCACAGCACGGCCACGCTGGTCCTGCGCGAGCGCGTCGAATGCGCACGGCGTGCAGCGCCTACTGCGCCATCGCGACGTGAAGACGACGATGGGCACGTACAGCCACGTCGTCGTCGAGGACCTGCGCGAGGCGATCAACCTGCTTCCGCCGGCGCCGCTTGCTGCATCGTTGCTGCAAGACCCGAGGTCGACGCCTGACCGTTAGCAGCGAGAATTATCAGGGATTTGGATTGGAGCGGGAAACGGGAGTCGAACCCGCGACCCTCAGCTTGGGAAGCTGATGCTCTACCAACTGAGCTATTCCCGCTCGGGACTTCGGAGGCTAGTCGGCGCTCCTGGTCGCGTCAAGGACTACTCGACGCTCAGCGAATACGCCTGCGTCGCGCTAGCGTCCTTGTTCCGCGGGCTCGAGATTTCCAGCGCATAGTCGCCCTCCTTCAGCGGCACCGCGATCAGCTTCTCCTCTCCTTCGCCGCGCTTCGCGTCCGACGATCCGATCACCTCCGCGGGCCGGTCGCCGCGCAGCTCGTACAGGCGGAGCTGCAGATCGACGCCACGGACCGCGGACAAGATCATGCTCAACGGAGCGTGGCCCGCGCCGACGTGGAAGCGGAATACGTCGATGTCCTTGCGTGGCCAGATCCAGCCCTTGAGCTGGATGGGGAGAGAAAGAACGGGCGCCGTCGCGACGTCGTCGTTCGGTTCGCGCTCGGTCGACCCGTCGTCGGGAGAAAGCTGGACGGAAAGCCGGTACGGCGTCTGCCGATCCTCGCCGTCGCGCACCCACTTGCCGTCGAGCTGGCGCGCCGCCGCCTGTACCAGCACGTAACTGTCTCCAGCGGGAATCCCGACCGAGGGAAGCACTTCGGCCTCCCGCGGGCCGCCCTCGTTGACGCGCGCGAGCAGCCGGGGCTTCTCCGCGCCCGCGCCCGCGTCCGCGTAAGCAGCCAGCTCCAGGTCTGCGCGGTCCGCCCCGGTCAGCTCGGCGTGGAGCACCATCGGAGCGTCGGCGTGGATGCGGTACCAGTCCTGATCGCCCGCCGGCGCGATGAACCCGGTGGCCGTCTCGTGCAGCGCCGTTGCGTGCTGCGGATCGTCGTTCGGCTCGACCTCAAGATCTGCCGCTCCCGGCTCCACGGCCGCCAAGATGGTGTACGGCGCGAGGGGAGCACCCCGGCGCGAGTGACCCTTGAGGACAAGGTAGTACCCGCCGGCCGCGGCGCCTCCGTCGGGCAGTCCCCCGTCGGGGGAGTCGGCGAGATGCAACGACAGGTCGCGGACGAGCAGCGCATCGGCTCCGTGGAACGTCGCCAGCAATGACGCATCGGAGAGTGCGCGCACTTCCAGGTCCGGACGCACCCCTGCCACGGCCGTGACCTCGATGCGCAGAACGTCGGTGGCCGACGGGGTGACCTCCAGGCGATACCAGTCCTCGTCCTCCGCAGAGAGATACGTCCCCTGCACGGGCTTTCCCGGCTGCAGTGGCGTCGCATCGACCGCGCGATCGTTCGGCTCCAGCTCCTGCCCCGGCTGCGGGTCGGCGCCGAGGACGGTCAGCTCGTAGTCCTGCGGGCCCGTTCCGGAAACCTTGACGAAGCACGCTTCGACGCACGCCATCGCGGGAATGACGCCTGGATCCTCGCCGCCGGCGTGCGCGCGAAGCGTCCGGTTCCGATCGCGATCGTACGTCTCGAGAAATGCGTCGCGGGCGAGCTTGAGCTCGACCCGCAGCGCCAGCGTCTTGCCGCCCGGGACTCCCACCCGATACCAGTCGTCGTCCTTCGGCGCCTGCAACGAACCGGTCACCACGGCGCGCGCGGGGATCTGCTGCGCTCGCTGGAAGTCGTTCGGCTCCTGCTCCCGGACGCGCTCGGGAGCTGCGGCTGCCAGCGGGGATTCGGTTGGCGGCAGAGGAGCCGCCTTCTCGCGACACGCGCAGAGCAGCGCCGCGACGAGCAAAGCTCGACGCATCTACTTGCGCGCGGCCTTCGTACCCGGATTCAGCTTGACCGCGAACTGCCGGTAGAACTCGACGATTCCCTTGGTGAGCTGCTGCGCCGAATCGCCTTCCTCGGCGAAGTCAGCCGATTCCAGCCAGATCCCGCCGCAGCTCTCGCAGGTCTCGTACACCAGCGGATTGCGCTTGTGCTGGCTCTCCACCGCCAGCAGGCCGACGTGGTCAACCGGGCACTCGCCCGCGTCCTCCTCCGGGTTGGCCCTGCCGCCCATCGCCTCGAGCGTCGGCAGACCGCTGTGCAGGAGGAGCCGGTTGAGGTCTGCGACGTCGAGCCAGAGACCTCCGCACTCGGCGCAACGAAAGAGGAGACGGTCCTCTCCGTTGGTGAGCTCGGTCATCTCCGTGTTGTCGCGCGGGCAATCCATGGGTTCTTCGTGCTCCGGTCAGGAGGGTAGGACTCAAAGCCTAGCCCACCGGCTTTCCCGAGGGCAACGGGCGTTCAAGCGAGTGCGCCTTTCACGCGACGGATGCCTGCTCCGAGCGCCTCCAGCTTCTTCTCCAGCGCCTCGTAGCCGCGATCCAGGTGGTAGACGCGGTGGACGGTGGTCTTTCCCTCCGCCCGGAGCCCGGCCAGCACCAGCGAGGCGCTGGCGCGCAGGTCGGTGGCCATCACCGGCGCCCCCGACAAGCGCGACACGCCGCGCACGACGGCGGTGTGCCCGTCGATCGCGATGTCCGCTCCCATGCGCACGAGCTCCTGCACGTGCATGAAGCGGTTCTCGAAGACGGTCTCGACCACCCGCGATGCTCCTCGCGCGATCGTCAGGCAAGCCATGAGCTGCGCCTGCAGATCGGTGGGAAAACCGGGGAACGGCGCGGTGATGAAGTCGACCGCCTCGGGCCGCTCCGGCGCGACGATGCGAAGACCGCCCCGCTCGCTCGAGATGCGCGCTCCCGCCTCGCGCATCTTGGCCAGCACTCCATCGAGGTCGTCGGCGCGCGCACCCCTCACCACAACGTCACCGCCCGTGATCATGGCAGCCGCCAGCAGCGTTCCCGCCTCGATCCGATCGGGGATCACCTGGAGGTCCATCGGACGCAGGCTCGTGACTCCCTCGACGACGATGACGCTGCTGCCGCCCCCCTGGATGCGCGCGCCCATCGCGTTCAGGGCGTCCGCCAGCGCCATCACCTCGGGCTCGCGGGCACAGTTCTCCAGCACGGTGCGGCCGTCGGCGAGCGACGCCGCCATCATGAGGTTCTCGGTGCCCGTCACGGTCGGCAGATCGAACAGCACGGTCGCGCCGCGCAGCCGCGTCGCGGACGCTTCGACGTAGCCGTGCGCCAGCTCGATCTTCGCGCCCAGGAGCTGCAGCCCCTTGAGGTGCTGATCGATCGGGCGCGCGCCGATGGCGCAGCCGCCGGGCAGCGAGACGCGGGCGCGGCCGAAACGGGCCACGAGCGGCCCCAGCACCAGGACGCTGGCGCGCATCGTCTTCACCATCTCGTAGGGGGCTTCCGGATTGGCGACGTGCTCCGTGTCGACCTGCACGGTCGCTCCGTCGCGTTCGACGCGCGCTCCCATGTGGCCGAGCAGCCTGCCCAGCGTGCGGATGTCGGCGAGATCCGGCACGCCGCGGAAGATGGACCGGCCTTCTGCGAGCAGCGCAGCGGCGATCTGCGGCAGCGTGGCGTTCTTCGAGCCGGACACCTGCACTTCACCGGACAGCGGCTTGCCCCCGGTGATCTCGATCGCGTCCATCTACGCCCCTTTCCCTACGACGTGGCGGTCGAGCCCCGCGAGGTCACGCTCGATGCGCAGCTGCGTCAACCCCGCCTCGCGCAGCAGGACCACCACCGCCTCTCCCTGCGCGGGATCGATCTCCGTGACGAACAATCCGCCGGGCGCCAGCCAATCCCGGATTCCGGCGGCGATCCTGCGGATGACGGCGAGGCCGTCGTCGCCCCCGAAGAGCGCGAGGTGCGGCTCGTGTTGCACGACGTCGGGAGCAAGTCTCTTCGCATCCGCTATGGGCACGTAGGGTGGGTTCGCCGCGATCGCATCGTACCGGACCTTCTCTGGCAGCGCCGCATATAGATCTCCCGTGATCACCCTGACCCGGCCGGCGGCGAGTCTTTCCGCGTTCCGCCGCGCCACCGCCGCCGCGTCTTCCGAGACTTCGACGAGGTCCACGCTCGCCTGCGGCCGCTCGGCGGCGATGGAGATTCCGACCGCGCCCGATCCCGCGCAGAGATCGAGCACCCGTACGTGGCGGTCTTTGGCGAGGTACTCGGTGACGATGCGCACCAGGAGCTCGGTCTCCGGCCGGGGAATGAACACTCCCGGCGCCACCTCGAAGGGCCGACCATGGAACTCCTTCGACCGCAGGATGTAGGCGACCGGCTCGCGCGCGCCCCGGCGTTTGATCAACGCCTTGAAGGTCGCGAGCTCTCCACCAGCGAGAGGCTTGTCCGCGTCGATATAGAGGCGGATCCGGTCGCAGCGAAGGGCATGCGCAAGAAGGAGCTCCGCGTCGAGGCGAGGGTTCTCCACGCCCTTCTTGCCGAGCCATTCCCGCGCCCACTGCAAGAGCGAGCGCACCGTCCAGGTCTCAGCCATGGTTCTGCGCCGAAACCACCCTGCGCACGCCTTCCTTGTCGCAGTGGGCACGCGGGTCGCGAAGTCCTGCGCCGGTGAGCAGGCCGATCACTTTCTCGACCTGTGAAGGGTCGCACTCCTGGGCATAGACTCCGCGGGGGGCCAGCCATTCGGGCAACTCGCCGATCAGCCGGCGCACCACGTCCAGTCCGTCGGGACCGCCGAAGAAGCTGACCGCCGGCTCGTGGTTGATCACCTCTTCGGGCAGCTCCGTGCCGTCGGGAACCCAGGGTGGGTTGGCGGTGACGATCGCGTATCTGCGGCCGCGCGACAGCGGCTCGAAGAGGTCTCCCGCGAAGCAGAGCGCGCGTCCGGGAATGAGCCGTTCCGCGTTCTCCCGGGCGAGCTCGATGGCCTCGGTGGACACGTCGGTCAGGTCGACGCGAAGTCCCGGGCGCGCGCGGGCAACGCAGATGCCCGCCGCGCCGATGCCGCAGGCGAGGTCGAGCGCGAACCCCGACACTTCGGGTGCGGCGCGCTCGAGGGCCGCGTTGATCAGGACGGGCAGATCGAGTCGGGGGATAAAGCCGCGGCGGTCGACCTTGAAGCGGAGCCCGAGCAGCTCGACGGCGCCTACGATGTAACCGGTGGGCTCGGCGTTCAGGCGCCGCGAAAGCAGGCGCATGAACTCGCCATGGTGGACGGAATCGAGGGCGCTCTGCCAGCGGTCGGGTAGCTCCGCCGGCAGCAGGCCGAGCGCGTGCGCGACGAGCTCCTGCGCTTCCTGCTGCGGATCTTCGCTGAGCAACTCCGGCGCCGCGAGCCGCTTCGCGGTGTGTTGCACGAGCTCGCCCACCGTCATGCGCGCGCTTGCTGCTGGCGCAGCGCCTCCGCCTGGAAGAAGGTGCGGCAGGCGACGACCATGTCCTCGATGTCGCCGTCCATCACGGCGGCGAGATTGTGGCGCGTCAGTCCGATGCGGTGGTCGGTCAGCCGATCCTGCGGAAAGTTGTAGGTGCGGATCTTCTCGCTGCGGTCGCCGGTTCCCACCTGCGACTTGCGCTGCGCGTCGCGGGCGCTGCGCTGCTTCTCCTGCTCCATCTCGTACAGCCGCGCGCGAAGCATCTTCAGCGCCATGGCGCGGTTCTTGATCTGCGACTTCTCCTGCTGGCACTTCACCACCACGCCGCTGGGCTTGTGCGTCAGCCGCACCGCGGAATCCGTCGTGTTGACGCTCTGACCACCCGACCCGGTCGAGCGCATCACGTCCATCTGGATGTCCGCGGGGTTGATGTGGACGTCCACCTCCTCCGCCTCCGGCATCACGGACACCGTCGCCGTGGAGGTGTGGATGCGACCTTGCGCCTCGGTGGCGGGGACGCGTTGCACGCGGTGCACGCCGGACTCGTACTTGAGGAAGCTGAACACGCCGTCGCCCTCGATGGTCACGCTCGCGTCCTTGATTCCGCCGGCGGCGTTGTCGCTGGAGTCCATCAGCGAGGTCTTCCAGCCTTTTCGCTCTGCGTACCGCAGGTACATGCGCAGGAGCTCCGCCGCGAAGAGGCCCGCCTCGTCGCCGCCCGCGCCCGCCCGCACTTCCAGGATCACGCTGCGCTCGTCGTTCGGATCCCGGGGCAGGAGCAGGATCTTCAGGCGCTCGTTCAGCTCTTCCACCTTGGGCTGCAGGAGAGGAATCTCCTCGCGCGCCATCGCGCGCATCTCCGCATCGGCGTCATCGAGCGCGGTGCGATATTCGTCGAGCTCCGCCTTGATGCGCTTGTACTCGCGGAAGGTCTCGACCAGGGACTCCAGTTGCGCCCGCTCTTTCGCCACCTGCGAAAAGCGTCCCCGATCCGCGATCACCTCGGGATTGCCCAGATCGGCGGTCAGCCGCTCGAACCTCTGCTCGATCTCCTGCAGCTTGTCTTCCACGTCCCTCGTTGCCCCGGAAGGCGCCGGACCCTATCCGCGCCCCCGGCGGAAAGCAACGTACAGTTCCGAACGGTTGCCGTCGTGATCACCTTCGGAGCGGGCGCGTTCACGCGCCCCGAGGTGCGTCGTATGCGCTCGCTCCGTTGGCCCGTGGTCGCGGCATTCGCGGGAATCGTTGCCTGCAACAGCGTGGAACAGGGAATTCCGGGAGGCGGCGGAGGAGGTGGCTTCGGGACGGACGCTGGCGCAGCGACCGATGCCGGCGCCGGCGGTAGCGGTGGCGAAGGCACGGTCGACGCGGGAACGACATCGGGCGCCGACGCCGGGGGCGGTGGCACTGGTGGAGGCGGTAACGGCAACGCAGATGCCGGCACGACGGTCAGCGATTGCGCCGGCGTTGCGCCCGCCTCACTGGGTACGATGGCGTCTTATTCCGAGGGCTATGATTCCAGTTCTGGCGTCTGCGGAGCCCCGGTCGGAAATGGTGCCGGTATCATCGCGCACTTCGTGGCCAGCGATCGTTACCCACGTTTTACGCTGGTCAATCCCTCGGGTGGAGTCAACGGTCGCATCGCCACGGTTGCACACGGTGGCGTCATCCCGCTTCCCAGCGGATTTTTGGACTGGTCGTTCATGCAGTTCCGCGGAACCAACGAAGAGCAGTTCATGGACGCGATCGACGATTCCGGCAGGCCGCGGAGCGCCGGCCGGAATTTCTTTTTCATGTATAGTCCGCGCGAGCAGTCCGGTCAACAATCAGAAGGACCAGCGGCGGGTGATGATGTTCGGCGCGACCGGGTCGATCCGCTGGGGTCCTCGCGATCTTTCGACCGACAGCCTCGTCTTCGGGGTGGGAGTCGATCTCAAAGGCCGGGCGCTCGTGATCCAGAGCGGTTACGGGCAGTGCAGCGGGTGCATCCTCGGTCAATGGTTCGAGCGCGACGGCACCGCGCTGACCGGCAGCTTCACGCTCATCGAGGGCTTCACGCCGGGGCCGGCGACGTGGTTCGACACGGCGCCGCTGATCGGCGGCGGATTGGCGGTCCGCCGGGTGGATGCCCGCGCGTCCGGACAGCTGCGCGGTTTCACCAGCAGCTGGCTGCTGACGGTGGAAAGCGGGAGCGCGTCGGGACGGAGCGCGCCGGCGTGGATGACCTCGCGCAACAACACCAATCTCGCGCTCGCGAGAGGCGGAAGAGCATATGCAGTGCTCGCCAACGGCGGGGATGGCGAGCGGTGCACGCAGAAGCTCGAGGTCGTCTCACCGTCCGGCAACTCGTGCGGGAGCTTCGATCTGGCGATGACCAACGACGGCAGCAGTTGCGACAACTGGGACCTCGGTCTCGGGCTCGACGGTACCGTCGTGCAACATCTGCCCGCGCAACTCGAGCAGGCGCTGGACAGCAGCGGCCGGACGAGGAGCTGCACCATCCGCTTCTGGCCCGCCGCGCTCAAATAGAGGGCTTCACAGCGGGCCTCCGGCCGGAGTAGAACGCGCCGCTCCGATGGCGCTTCCCACTTTTGTCGTTTCCGCAAAGCCCGCTGCCCACGAAACGGACCTCCTCGCCCTGCTCGTGCGCGAGGGCAGCGAGGTTGCTGCCGGAGGTGGACTGGACGCGCTGCTCGCCCGCTGCGCCAAGGAAGAGGACTTCACCGGGAAGGAAGGCCAGGTCCTCTCGCTGCACACGCACGGCAAGCTCGGGGCGCAGCGCCTTGCGGCGATCGGGATAGGCAAGGAGAAAGATCGCGATCGGACGCTGGAGCAACTCCGCGCCGCGGCGTCGCGCGCGGTCAAGCTGGCGAGGGCAGCCGGCGCGAAGTCGCTCGCGATCGCCGGACCGTTCGACGGCCCGGATCCCGTGCAGGCGGCCGCGGAAGGCGCATCTCTCGGTGCCTACGCCTTCGACCGCTACAAGAAGGAGAAGAAGCCCCTCAAGCTGACCCGTGTCGATCTGCTAATCCCCGCCAAACCTGCCCGCGTGCTCGCCGACGCCGCGCGGCTCGGATGCGAGATCGCCGACGCGGTCTGCGCCGCGCGCGACCTGGTGAACGAGTCTCCCGGCCACGCGACTCCGCGCGCGTTGGCCGCGGAGGCGCGGAAGATTTCGGAAAAGCTGGGCCTCGAGTGCGAGGTGCTCGGGAGAGCGCAGATCGCGAAGCTGGGCATGAACCTGTTCCTCGGCGTCGCGCGGGGCAGCGCCGAAGAGCCGCAGCTCGTCCGCATCGCGTACGAGCCCGCTCGCGCTGGCGGCAAAGCGGTGGCTTTGGTCGGAAAGGCCATCACGTTCGACTCCGGCGGCCTGTCGCTGAAGACCGCGCAGGGGATGGAGGACATGAAGACGGACATGGCAGGCGCGGCCGCGGTGATCGCGGCAATGCGGCTGGTCGCTGCGCTGAAGCCGCCGTTCCCGGTGCGCGCCTACTTCGGCGCCTGCGAGAACCTGCCCAGCGGGACCGCGTACAAGCCGGGCGATGTAATCGTCGGCAAGAACGGCACCAGCGTGGAAGTGCTGAACACCGACGCCGAGGGGCGGCTCGTCCTGGCAGACGTGCTGGCCTGGGCGGTCGAGGAGAAGCCCGCTGCCGTGATCGATCTGGCGACGCTGACCGGCGCAATCCTCGTGGCGCTCGGTCCCTGGATGGCGGGGCTCTTCAGCAACGACGACGCGCTCGCCGGGGAGCTGCTCGCCGCCGCCCGCGCCGCCGGAGAGCCGGTGTGGCGCATGCCCCTGCCACCCGAGATGGAGGAGCTGATCAAGAGTCCCGTGGCCGATCTGAAGAACACCGGTGGGCGCTTCGGCGGCTCGATCAACGCGGCCCTCTTCCTCCAGCACTTCGTCGGCAAGGTGCCTTGGGCGCACCTCGACATCGCCGGACCCGCCTCGATCGACAAGGAGCGCGGTTACAACGCCCGCGGCGGCACCGGCGCTGGCGTCCGCCTGCTGGCAGCATTCATCCGCCGCCGCGGCTCCGCTGCTTCTCCGCGGGCTTCCAAGGCGCGCTGATCTACTTGGCCAGGAGCGCCGGCACCGCGGGTTGTCCCGGCCCTCCGCGGAGCTCGACCCGTCCCTGCGGCAAACAGATGTCGATCTCGCTGCGGATTCCGAAGCGACCGGCGAGATAGATTCCCGGCTCGATGGAGAAGCAGGTGTCCGGCAGGTGGCGCCGCACGTCGTGTGTCTCGAAGTCGTCGTTGTTCACCCCGTCGCCGTGCCCGTGGTGATCGATGCTGTGCCCGGTCCGATGCAGGAAGCGGTCGCCGTAACCGGCCTTTGCGATGGGATCGCGCGCGGCCGCATCCACTTCCGCGCCGGTGGGGAGCTTCCCGATCTCCGCGCGCTCGCGCAGCAGGCGGACGGCGGCATCGCGTGCCTGGAACACCTGCGCGGCGATCCGCTGGATCTCTTCGGGGACGGTCTCTCCGAGAAAGTAGACGCGCGTCAGGTCGGCGTAGATTCCGGCCGGCGCGAGCCGCGCGCTGAAGTCCAGCAGCAGCAAGCTGTTGCGCCCGACAACCGATCCACCGCTGGGCGGCGGCGAGTAGTGCGGGTCGGCCGTGTGCGCGTCGGCGGCGACGCCGGGCCAGCTCTCCGGATCGAATCCTTCCGGCAGCATCCGCGCCCGGGCGAATTCCTGCAGCTCGCGCTCGGTCGCGGGCCGGTCCTCTTGCACCCGCCGCGCCGCTTCCTGCGCTACCGCCTCGAGGTCCGCGCTGAGCAGGTCTGCCGCCTGCGCCTGCGAGGCGAGCTCTTCCGGCGACAGCGTGCTCGTCAGCTCCGCCACCAGATCGGCGCTGGAGACCACTTCCGGTCCCATCGCCCGGACCAGCTCCAGCGTGCCGCCGTCCACGCGCGCGACGGTGGGGATCTCGTTGCGCGGGGAATAATCCATCGCCACCCGGCGGATGCCGCGAAGCAGCGCTCCCAGCTCCCGATCGCGCGTGCGCCACGAGGTGTAGGACGAAGAGCTGCCCGGGACGCCATCCAGCGAGCGGGGCTCGATGGCGTGAAGCAGCTTGCGCGGCTGTCCCTGGGCGGGAACGAGACAGTACCAGCGGCGCGACCGCGCGCCCGCCGGATCGAGCCCGAGCAGGCGATACGCGATCTCGTCCGAGCGGCGGAAATCGAAGAACAGCCAGCCGTCGAGCTTCTCCCGCTGCAGGGCCCGTTGGATGCGGGCCAACCGCTGCGGCGTGAGCCCCTCGTAGACCGGCGGCTTCTCCGGCGCGGCGACCTGGGCGAGCGCCGCGCACAACAGGACGGTGATCAAGGCTTTCCCTCAGTCTTTCCCGCCGGTGCCGCGGAAGCCGTCCTCGCGATCGCGGAACAGCACGTTGAACGTGGTCAGCGACCCATAGCAACCGGTGATGTAGCCCTGCAGATCCATCTTCTCGGCGTCGGTCAGCTTCGGGCTGGCATTGATCTTCTGCTCGAGGACGCGAAGCCGGTCGCGAATCATCACCACCTTGTGGAAGAACGCCTCCAGCGGCAGCTCCTTGGGCTGCAACGTCGGGTCCGCCGGCTTGAGCACCGCGCTGCCGCCCTCCCACCTGGGGGCGAGCGGAGCCACTCCTCCGCCGCGCTCCTCGTCCATCGCCTCGCGGATCAGCGCCTTCAGTTCCTCTCGGGTCATCTCCATCTCTCCCACGGGCCCATCGGGAATCCGCAGCCGCGGCGGCGGCGCCTCGCGCTCGCGGTGCGGCCTCGGCGCCTTCGCGATCTGCACGACGGGCGACGGCCGTGCGCCGGCGCGCGGCATGTACGCGTCGCAGATCGGCGCCGTGCAAGCAAACTCGCCACGCTCCGTCCGGATCCTGCAGGTCCCGAGGAGCAGCCCGCGCCGTCCCTCGATGACGCGGTAGACCGCGCACGTACCGCAGATTGGCGCGAAGGTGCAGATGCGGCCGATCTCCGACGGATCGGCCAGGCAATCTTCCACGTCCGGGCAGTTTTCCAGCGGCGCGGGCATCTCAGTCTCCAGCGTATACCACCCGCCCGCCGACGACGGTCGCCGCGATTGGAACCGAGCAAAGCTCGTCCACGTGGACCGCCATCACGTCGCGACCGAAGACCGTCAGGTCGGCGTCGAACCCTTCGCGGATGCAGCCTCGCCGGCCTTCGGCGAATTCCGCCCACGCGGCGCCGGCGGTGAAGGCGCGCAGCGCCTCGTCGCGACGGAGCCGCTGCTCGGGCATCCAGGCGGGTCCCGCCGCCGGCTTTCGCGTCACCGCGGCGCGGAGCCCCGCGCGCGGGTCGATGTCCTCGACGGGAAAATCGCTGCCGAACGCGAGCGCCGCGCCAGCATCCAGCGCCTGCCTCCACGCATACGCGCCGCGCTGACGCTCCGTTCCATGCCCCAGCCGATCTTCGGCCCAGGCGGCGTCGCTCGTTGCGTGCGTCGGCTGCATGGAAGCGATCGCGCCTGACTTCTTCAGCAGCGGAACGTCGCGCGGGCGGAGCACTTGAAGATGCTCGGCGCGGGCTCTCAGCGTGCGCGGGACCTTGGTGAACGCCTCGAGGACCAGCGCGCAGGCGCGGTCGCCGATGCAATGAACGCTCGGCTGGAAGCCAGCCGCCGCTACCCGAAGGATCCGCGACTCCAGCTCGCGCGGATCGAGCAGCCAGAGCCCGGAATTCCCTGGATCGTCCTCGTAGGGGTCGAACATCGCCGCCCCGCGGCTGCCCAGCGCGCCATCCGCGAAGAGCTTCACGCTACGCACGCAGAGGGATCCGATGGAACGCCGCTCGCGCCAGGCACGCATCTGGTCGTCGAGCTCCGCCCCTTGCCCGTTGATCATCGCGTAGACGCGGAGGGGAAGCTCGTCGCGCTCCGCAAGCCGCGCGTAGGCGTCGAGCACTTCCGGCCCGGCGCTCGCATCGTGCACGGCGGTGAGACCCGCGGCAGCGAGCGCGTGGAGCGAGCGAAGCAACATCTCCTCGCACTGGCGCGCCGACGGCCCGGGAACGGCCCGCAGGACCAGATCCATGGCGGTGTCGATCAGCACGCCGGTCGGCATGCCATCGTCGCGGCGCAGGATGCGGCCGCCCGGCGGGTCCGGCGTCGAGGCGACGATGCCCGCGGCTCGGAGCGCGTTGTCGTTGCACCACAGCGCGTGAACGTCGATCCGCGAGAGCGCCACCGGATGCCGCGGAGTCGCCGCGCTGAGCAGTGAAGCGCCGGGAAAATCTCGCATCGCCCAGAGGTTCTGATCCCAGCCGCTGCCGCGCACCCACCCGCCCTCCGGCAATATGGATGCGAAGCGCGCGACGCGCTCGACGCACTCCTTCTCCGAGGTGGCACCCGCGAGCCGCACCTCGGTCAGCGTTCGCGCGTGCAGCAATGGATGTCCGTGCGCGTCGATGAGTCCCGGCACCGCGCAGCCCTCGCCCAGCTCGATGAAGCGGAGGTCGCCATGCGCCGCGCGCTCGCACTCCTCGCGCGTGCCCACCCGCTCGAACCGCCCGTCCCGGATCAGAACCGCAGCGGCGGCGGGCCGGGCGGGGTCCAGCGTGTGCAGCGACCCTGCGACGAGCAGATCGGGCATCGTGAAACTTCCGGCCTGGTTTCACGTTACATGAGGGGAATGGACGAGCGCCACCACCTCGACGGAAGGCTCCTGGCCGCGCTGGGCGCGGCGGCGCTTCTGGGAGTGCTCTTCTGGAACACGTGGCCGCTCTATCCATTCAAGCTGCTGGTGGTGCTGATGCACGAGAGCGGGCACGCGGCGGCCGCGCTCCTCATGGGCGGCGCCGTCGATGGCATTCGCATCAGTCCCGATCAGGGCGGCGTCACGCTGGCGCGAATTCCGCCCACCATCCTGCGTGAAGTCGTGGTCGCCAGCGCCGGATACGTCGGATCCGCCGTTTCCGCCTGCGTCTTGCTCTACGTCGCCGCGCGCGCCCGCGAGGGCCGCTGGCCGTTGGTCGCGCTCGCCGGCTGGTGCGCACTCGTGACCGTGCTCTACGTCCGCGACGGATTCACCCTCGTCTTCGTGGGCGCCTGCGCGCTCGCCCTCGGTCTGCTCGCGCGCTATGGCGCCGGCTGGCTCCGGCGCGCCGTCCTCGTCTTCCTCGCCGCGTTCTCCTGCTGCTACGCGCTCTACGACATCCGCGATGACCTGCTCCACCTCCGCTCCTGGTCCGGCGGCACCGACGCCGACGCGCTGGCGCGTTTGACGTTCATTCCGGCGATCGTCTGGGGTGCAGCGTGGGGCGCGCTGTCCATCGCGCTGGTATTCTCGTCGCCGCACCACGGGTGCACCCGGCGATGTAAACTGCGCGCGCATGCCGCGCCCCTGGACCGTCCTCCCTCACCAGCCCATCGAGAAGCTCCAGGAGAACCTCTGGACGGTGGAGGCGAGCCTGCCGCACGGCCCGCTCAAGCGCCGGATGGGAATCGCCCGGCTCGCGAGCGGGCAACTCGTGTTCCTCAACGCCGTCGCCCTCGACGAGCCGTCGATGAAGCAGATCGAGGCGTGGGGCGAGCCAGCGTTTACCATCGCGCCGAACGCGTACCACCGGATCGATCTCGGATCGTACAAGGTGCGCTATCCCAGGCTCCGCGTGCTCGCCGCGCGGGCGGCGCGCAAGCGCGTCGGGCAGGTCGCGGCGGTCGACGGATGGCTCGAGCTGTTGCCGAAGGATGCGGGCGTGGTCATCGAGGACGTGGCCGGGACGAAGATGGGAGACGTCGCGTGCACCGCCCGCGCCGCCTCTCGCGCCTCTCTCTGCTTTCCGGGCGACGTGCTGATGAACGTCCCGCCTGTGCGGGGCTTTCCTGGCCTTCTCCTCCACGTGCTCGGGTTCATCGGCGCCCTTCGTGTCCCCCGATTGATTCGCTGGATCGGCGTGAAGGACCGGGCGGCGCTGAAGGCGCATCTGCTCCGGCTCGCCGAGACCCCGGGCCTGCAGCACGTCTTCACCTGCCACGGACCCGTGGTCTCGGTCGATCCGTCCGGTGCGCTACGCAAGGCAGCGCAAGGCCTCTGAACACGGCGGCGCCCGTGACATAGCTTCCAGGCATGGCTACGCGAAGGAGCGTGCTGACAACCCTGTTTGGAGGCATGTTTGCGATGGCAGCGCGAAAGCAAGCGGGAGGCGCGCCGCAAGGCGACGTGCCGAAGGACAAGTATCGGATCCCCTCGGATGCGCGGGCGAGGACGCGCCAGCTGGGACGGACGGGAGTACGGGTCTCCATTGTCGGCTTGGGCGGGTATCACCTGGGGCTGCCGCGGGACGAGCAGGAGAGCATCCGCATCGTGCGTCGAGCGCTCGACCACGGGATGAACTTCCTCGACAACTGCTGGGACTACAATGGGGGCAAGAGCGAGGAGCGGATGGGCAAGGCCCTGCGCGACGGGTACCGCGAAAAGGCCTTCCTGATGACCAAGCTCGACGGCCGCACCGCGCAGTCGGCGCGCGAGCAGCTCGACCAGTCGCTCAAGAGGCTACAGACGGAGATGATCGATCTCGTCCAGATCCACGAGGTAATCCGCGACGACGATCCCGAGCGTTGCTTCGCGCCCGGCGGCACCGTCGAGGCGCTGGTGGAGGCACGCAAGGCAGGCAAGTTGCGATTCATCGGGTTCACCGGCCACAAGAACCCGCGGATTCACCGCCACATGCTGGAGACGGCGCGCAAGAGCTCGTTCCAATTCGATACGGTTCAGATGCCCATCAACGTCCTCGACGCGCACTACCGCAGCTTCGAGAAGGAGGTCCTTCCGCTCGCGCAGCAGGAGGGCACCGCCGTTCTGGGAATGAAGCCATTGGCGGCGGGCCTGATTCTCGAGTCGGGCGCCGCCTCCGCCGTGGAGTGCCTGCGCTACGCGATGAGCGTGCCCGGCGTCAGCGTCACGATCACGGGATGCGAGAGCGAAGGGGTATTCGAGCAGGCGCTCTGGCTCGCGACCACCTTCAAGCCGATGACCGACGACGAGAAGGCGAAGCTCCTCCGGCGCACCGCCACGTACTCACAAGGTGGCAAGTGGGAGAAGTTCAAGACCACGCAGATGTTCGACGGCACCGAGCAACACAGGCAATGGCTGACGTCGGCTACTCTCTAGGCCGCATCCGGTAGGCGACGAAGTCGGTGAGCGAGGCCAGCTTCTGGAAGTACGGGTTGCGCTCGCGCTCGCGGGCGACCGATGAGATCGGCACGTCGCCGTAGTCGTGACCCGGAAAGAGTCGTACGTCGCCAGGAAGCTCGGAGACGCGCTTGAGGCTCTGGAACATCTGCTCGGGATCGCCTCCGGCAAGGTCGCAGCGGCCACAGGCATTGACGAACACCGTGTCGCCGGCGAAGAGCCCATCTCCGGCATGCCAGCACGTCGATCCCGGCGTGTGACCGGGGGTGTGCATGGCGACGACGCGCAGCGGGCCCACTTCGACGGCGTCGCCCGCGGCGAGCGGCGTCACTTCGCGCTGTAACTCGGGCGCGAGCTTCGGCACGTCGGCGCGGTGGGCGAAGACCCGGATGCCGCCCAGGGCGAGCGCCTGCGGCAGGCCGTTGACGTGATCGAAATGATGGTGCGAGACGAGGGCGTGGGTCAGGGAGCGGCCGTCGGCTCCCGCGGCCGCCTGCGCCGCTTCCACGTCCCATGCCGGATCGACGATGGCGGTCTCGCGGGCGCCCTCGGCGCCGACGAGGTAGACGAAGTTCTCCATCGGCCCGAGCTTGAGCTGCCGCACGTAGAGGGCCATCACCAGCCTCCCCGGTTCGTCAGGACGACGATCTCGCCGCGGTGGCCGCGCGTCTTCGGATAGTGCAGGACGAGGTCGCTGCGCCCCTTTCCGTCCAGGTCGACGGCCTCCATCACTCCCGCGGCCCGCACCTCGACGGTTTCCGCCGGATTGGACGCGAACTCGCCGCCACCGAGCGCCGGATAGATGTCGAGCTGGTCCTCGCTCGAGCCGAAGATCAAGTCCGGCTTTCCATCGCCGGTCACGTCCGCAGTCAGGCTGACCGCCTGCAGGTCGGTGTCGCCCGCCAGCGGAATGCGGAACTTCAGCTCGCGCTCGCTGACGGGCTCGACGGCGAACTTCCGCGACTTGCGATCGAACGGGTAGATCTGGAAGTCGACCTTCGCCGTCTTGGCCGTCAGCATCCGGATCAGCGCGAAGACGCCGAAGCTCGTGTAGGGGACCACCAGGTCAGGGCGGCCGTCTCCGTCGAGATCGACGAGCTGCGTCTGGAAAAGGCTGACTCCTTCGCTCTCCAGGATCTCGGCGGGCTCCTTCGAGAATCCGTCCTTGCGGCCGAGGAACACGTAGCTCGTGCTCCGCGCCGACGTCACTCCCTCGAACACCTGCTTGCGGACGATCAGATCGACGAATCCGTCGCCGTCCAGGTCGGAGACGAGCGTGGTGGCCGAGGTGCCGCGCTCGCGGTGATCGGCGGGGGTGCGGACGGAAAAATCGCGGCTGAAGTCGGGCTGCGGGTGGAAGACGAAGCCCGGGACCTGCCGGTAGATGGCGACGCGATCCTCCTGCGTGGCGATGATGTCCCGCAGCCCGTCGCCGTCGGTGTCGACGACGTGCAGGCCGGGAAATCCGTAGCGGACCTCGATCCCCTCGCCGCGCTTGGGGCCGCCGCTCACCTCCATGTCCACTTCCAGCTCGGCAGCTTTTTCGTAGCGGTCGCCGACATGGCGGAAAATGGCGAGCGCCCCCAGCGACGGCACCAGCAGGTCGTGGCTGTTCTTTCCGGCGAGGTCGTGCATCAGGCGGACGCGGGGCAGCTCGCCGTTGATCGGCTGGTGGAAGAAGGTTGGATGCTCGACGAGCTTGCGCGGCGTCGCCCCCACGCGGCCGGGGAAGGACTTCGCGCTCACTCCGCGCGGCGTCACCAGAAGAAGGTCGTCGGCGCGTCCTCCGCTGGCTGGGCCGACGTCGAAGGCGCAGGCCTCGGCCTCGTCGACGGCCAGCGTCAGGTCGGGACGCGGCGCAAAGACGCCGCCGCGGTTCCAGAAGATGGCGAAGGACCGCTTCTGGTACGGCGGATTGCCGGTGCGGTAGACGGCGAGGAGATCCTTGCGCCCGTCGCCGTCGAGGTCGGTCGCGACGACGGAGGCCACCTCTCCCTCGACGGCGAGCGACTGTACGTGGAACCGCGGCGCTGCCGCGGCTGCCGCGAGCAGCAGGAGGAAAACGGACACGTCGACAGCATAGACCGCAACCCCTGTCCAGCCTCAAGCAATCGCCGCGTGGCCGCACCTTTCGGTAGGGGCGTCTAGTCCCAAGGCAGCGCGCGGACTCCCGCGGCGCTGCGGGACAGCCGGCGCGATCCCGCGCCGGGCTAGTGAACCATGGGGGGCGGTGAGCTCGACGCCAGCCGGACCACGCCGGAGAGCTGATCGGCGATCCGCCTTACTTCGCGCTCCTCCCCTTCCACCAAGGCGACCTGGTCGCCGTCGCGCGTTTCCACCCAGGCGCGGGCGCGACCGCCCGAGAACGCGACGTGCACGCCTTCGATCTCGGCCGCCGGAACACGCAGCCGCGCCGACCGCAATTCGGCGCCTTCGAAGCGCCAGGTGGCCAGCTCCGCCTGGACGACCTGGACGACGAACGCCACTGCCAGTGCCGCCGTCGCCGCTCCCACCACGCGATATCCCGCCCAGAGGTCGAACACGCCCCACCCGATAGCGGCGAGCGCGAGCACGACCGAGAGGATCCGCGCCGACAGCCTGCGGGTGAGCCGGAATTCCGGCCCCGGGGCAAGCGTCAGGTCGCGACGGAAGGTGCCTCGCACAGGATCCCCGTTATCCTACAGACTGCGGGAATGAAAGCCGATGTGCTGCACGTTCGCACCTTGCGAGGAGTTCATCGATGAGCACAAAGGCATGCAAGATCCTGGTGGTCGACGACGACGCGGACACCCGCGAGGCGCTCTCGACCGCGCTGTCAGATGCAGGGTTCGCGGTAGAGGCGGTCGAGGGCGGCGGTCAGGCGCTCGACTGGATTCAACAGCACGGCGAACCCGACGTGATCTTGCTCGACCTGCGTATGCCTCACATCGATGGGAACCAGCTGCTCGCTCGCGTGCGCGGCGGACGTGCGCGCGCCGTCGTCCTTTCGGGTGATTCTTCAGCGCGGCTCATCCGCTTCGCCCGCGACGCGAGACTCTTGGGAAAGCCGGTCGACCTCGAAGAGCTCGAGAAAGCCGTCACGGACGCCTGCGCAGCGTAGCCGGCTAGACGTCCAGCTCCTTCACCTCGCCCGCGCGCTCCATGATGAACCTGAAGCGGGCGCTCACGTCCTTGCCGAGCAGATCGTTGATGGTCCGTTCCGTCTCCAGAGCTGCATGCTCCGGAATGGTGACCTTGAGCGCGATCCGGCGCCGCGGATCGAGGGTGGTGGACTTCAGCTCCTCCGCCGTCATCTCGCCGAGGCCCTTGAACCGCATGATGTTCGGCTTCGCGTTGCCCTTCGCGTGCTCCTTCAGGATGCGCGCCCGATCGACGTCGTCGAGCGCCCAGAACGTGTCCTTGCCGATCTCGATCTTGTAGAGCGGCGGCTGCGCCAGGAAGACGGAGCCGTTGCGGATCAGGTCGCGCATGTGGCGGTAGAAGAACGTGAGCAGCAGCGTCGAGATGTGGTGTCCGTCGCTGTCGGCGTCCATTAGCAGGAAGATCTTCCCGTAGCGCAGGTTCGCGGCCTTGAAGTCCTCTCCGATCCCGCACCCCAGCGCGGAGACGATGTCCTGCAGCTCCTTGTTCTGGCCGACCTTCTCGCTCGAGGCCTGTTCGGCGTTCAGCACCTTGCCTCGCAGCGGGAGGATCGCCTGCGTGCGGCGATCGCGGCCCTGTTTCGCGGAGCCGCCGGCGGAGTCTCCCTCGACGATGAAGAGCTCGCTTTCCTGGGGATTGGTGGACGCGCAGTCGGCGAGCTTCCCGGGCAGGTTCAGTCGATGTGAAACAGCGGTCTTGCGCGACACCTGCTGCGCGGCCGCGCGGGAGGCTTCCCGCGCCCGTGCCGCCAGGATGATGCGCGCGATGATCGGCTCGGCGACGGTCTTGGTATCGTTGAGCCACTTCTCCAGCGCCGGCCGGACCACGCCTTCCACCTGGGCGATGGTCTCCGGATTGTTGAGGCGCCCCTTGGTCTGGCCCTGGAACTGGGGATCGATCACGTAGCTGGAAAGGATTCCGCAGACACCTTCGCGGATGTCCTCCGCCGTCAGCGTCACGCCCTTGGGGGCGAGCCCGTGCGTCTCCATGTAGTTGCGCACCGCCTTGACAATCCCGGAGCGCAGGCCCGCCTCGTGCGTTCCGCCGTTCGGGGTCGGGATGCCGTTGACGTAGCTGCGGATGTGCTCGTCGGTCGCTTCCGTCCAGACGAGCGCGACCTCGAGGCGGATGTCGCCTTCACTTTGGCGATTGAACAGCGCGCCGGGCGGGATCTGCATCGCCGCCACCGGCGGCACCGAGGGAATTTCTCCGCCCTGCGCCGTCAGCTCTGTCTCCGGCAGTCCTTCTTCGCTGCTGACAAGCGGCTCCCTCGGTCCCGGCGAAGGCGACCTCTGCGCGGCGGGAACCGTGTTCTTGCCCCGCTGGGCGACGACCTTCGCCAGGTACTCGGCGATGCCGCCGTCGTGCTGGTAGGTGTCCTCGCGTGCCGGCTTCTGCGTCTCGTCGCGGAACACCACGATCATGCCGCGGTGCAGGTAGCTCTTTGCCTCCAGCCGATCGCGGATCAGCTCGGCGTCGAACTTCGCCTTGAGCCCGAAGACCTCCGCGTCAGGCGTGAAGGTGACGGTGGTGCCGGTTCCGCGGGCCTTCCCTTCGGTCTTCAGCTTCGAGGTCGCGAGCCCCTTGGCGTAGGTCTGGACGTGATGCTTGCCATCACGCTTCACGCGCGCGATCAGGCTCGAGGAGAGAGCGTTGACCACGCTGGCGCCCACTCCGTGCAGGCCGCCCGAGTGGATGTAGTTCCCCTGCTCGAACTTCCCACCCGAGTGCAGGGTGGTGAGGATCACCTCCAGCGCGGTCTTCTTGTACTTCGGCATCACGTCGATGGGGATCCCGCGTCCGTCGTCGACGATGGTGGCCGTCTTTCCGTCCTTGTGCAGCGTGACCTCGATGCGCGAAGCGTAGCCGTTGATCACCTCGTCGACGGAGTTGTCGAGGATCTCCCAGAGGAGGTGGTGGTAGCCCGTGGCGTCGGTGCCGCCGATGTACATGGCGGGCCGCTTGCGGACCGGCTCGAGGCCCTCGAGGACCTGGATGTCGGCGGCGCTGTAGGACGTCTTGCGGACCGCGGCCATTACTTCTTCTCCTCCCCGGGCAGCGACTGCACCACCGGGCCCCTCGAAAGCGCTTTCACCGTGTCCTTGCGCACCAGCTGGCGACCTTTACCGCCGCGACTCGACGGCTCGCGCACCGTCAGCTCGAGCTTCCGTCCCTTCGACGTCTCCAGGGGAAGCTCCGCCTTGCGGTCGGCGGTGCAGAGGAAGCCCAACACCTTGTCGTCCGCCTGCACCTTGATCACCCGCACGCCGCGCCCGGCCCCGGCGAGCTCGTTGACCTCCTTGGCCTTGGTGACGAGCGCGTACGCGTCCTCGGTGACCACCGCGAGGAAGTCCTTCTCCTCCACGGGGACCACGCCGATGAGCTCGTCGTCCTTGGCCGGCCGCGAGAACCGGCGCCCGGCGCGCGTGGAGAGCTCGGTGTGGGGCGCGAGCGCGAACCTCAAACCATAGCCGCCCCGCGAGAGCGCGAGCAGCTTCTCCGGGCGCGCGAGCCGCTTGTCGAGCGAGAGCGCGCCGACCACCCGTTCGTTGTCGTCGAACTTGAACAGCTTCTGCACCGGATCGCCGTAGCCGGTGCTCGCCGGGACGTCGTTGAAGCGGGTCACGTAGGCAGTCCCGAAATTGCTGAAGACGACCAGGTTGCTCTTGAGCGAGCCCCCCAGCACGTATGCGACTTCGTCGCCTTCGCGCACGCGCGTCTGGGACGGATCCTTCAGCTCGCGCACGCGCTTGATCCAGCCATCGCGCGTCAGCACCACCTGCGCGTCCTCGTCGGCGATGAACGCCTCTTCGCTGTACTCCACCTCTTCACTGCCGACTCCGCCGATCTTCGTGCGGCGCTTGTCGGCGTACGCTTTCTGGATCTCCGCGATCTCCTCGCGGACGACGCCCCACCGGCTGCGGTCGTTTCCGAGCAGCTCCTTGAGACGCCGTTGCTCGGCGCGCTTCTCCTTGAGCTCCTTCTGGATCACCAGGATCTCGAGGCGGGCCAGGCGGTAGAGCTTCATCTCCAGGATCGCGTCCGCCTGTTCCTCGGAGAGCTTGAAGCGCTTGATCATCTTCTTCGCCGCGTCCTCCTTGCCCTCGCTCTTGCGGATCATCTTCAGCATCTCGTCGAGGGCGTCGTAGACCTTCGCGAAGCCCTCGAGGATGTGCAGCCGCTGCTGCACCTGCTTCAGATCGAACTCAAATCGCCTGGTGACGACGTCGAATCGGAAATCGAGGAAGTGGCGGAGGATGCTCTTCAGATCGAGACGCTTCGGAGCTCCGACCTCCGGATTGTCGGTGGGGACCAGGCAGGTGAGGTTCACGCCGAAGTTCGTCTGCAGCGGCGTGTGCTTGTAGAGGTACGCCATCACCAGCTCGGGATCCGCGTCTCGCTTGATCTCGAGGACGATGCGCACGTCCTTGGTGCTCTCGTCGCGAACGTCGACCAGGGGCGTCAGCTTCCTCTCGCGCACCAGCTCGCCGAACTTCGCCACCAGATTGGACTTGTTGACCGCGTAGGGAATGGAAGTGACGACGACCAGCCTGCCGCCGCGCGCCAGCTCCTCCAGCTTCCACTCGCCTCGCACGCGGACCGAGCCCTGCCCCGTCTCGTAGATCTGGCGCAGCTCGGACTTGCTGTTGAGGATCTGCCCGCCGGTGGGAAAGTCCGGACCCTTGATGTGCTTGAGCAGGTCCTTGACCTCCAGGTCCTTGTGCCTGGAGAGGTCGATCAGCGCGTCGCAGAGCTCGCCGAGGTTGTGCGGCGGGATGTTCGTCGCCATGCCCACCGCAATGCCGGTGGTGCCGTTCATCAAGAGCTGAGGCAGCCGCGCCGGAATGACGATGGGCTCGAACTGCGTGCCGTCGTAGTTCGGCCGGTAGTCGATCGTCCGCTTGGCGAGCTCCTGCACCAGCTCCGCGGCCAGCGCGGCGAGGCGGCACTCGGTGTAGCGCATCGCCGCGGCCGCGTCGCCATCGAGCGAGCCGAAGTTCCCGTGGCCGTCGACCAGCGGGTAGCGGAGCGAGAAGTCCTGCGCCATCCGCACCAGCGCGTCGTAGATGGCGACGTCGCCGTGCGGGTGGTACTGGCCCATGATGGTGCCCACCACCTTCGCGCACTTCTGGTACTTGGCCTCGTGCGTGAGGCGGTGGTCCTGGAACATCCCGTAGATGATCCGCCGCTGCACCGGCTTGAGCCCGTCGCGCACGTCGGGCAGAGCGCGCGAAGTGATCACCGAGAGCGCGTAGTTCAGGTACCGGCGGCGCGCCTCCTCGTGTAGCGGCGCGAGCACTTCCGACGGCGGCGGCGCTCCGTTTCCACCGGAACTTCGCCGTTTTCGCTTCTTGCCGCCTCCGTTGCCGAACATGCTCAACTGTTCAGACATTCAGGCGTCTGTAACACAGGTCCCGCGCAGGGCGCAGATTTCGGATCACGGAATGAAGCGCTTCAGAGACCAAGCCTCGGTAGAGGTCAGGCGCGGCCTTTGCCGGGCTGGTTCGGCTTGGGCTCGTCCTTGCCCTGCTCGGCGGCGCGCTGCGCGAGGACCTTCTGCGCTTCGTGCGATGGCACTTCCTCGTATCCCATGAGCTCCATCGTGAAGTAGCCCAGGCCCTTGGTCAGCGACCTGAGCTCGGGCGCGTACGTCCGCAGCTCCGCGTGCGGCGCCTGGGCGTGGATCAGCGTTCCCTTCGAGGTCGGTTCCATCCCGAAGATCTTCCCGCGCCGCGAAGTGAGGTCCGCAATCACCTCGCCGAGCATTTCGTCCGGGACCACCACTTCAAGCCGCATCATCGGTTCGAGCAGGACGGGCTTCGCTCCGGCGAGCGCGTTCTTCAGCGCCATCGAGCCGGCGATGCGGAACGCCATGTCCGAGCTGTCCACGGTGTGGAACGAGCCGTCCACCAGCCGCGCGCGGAAGTCGACCAGTGGAAACCCGCCCAGCGGCCCCTGCTTGGCCGCGTCGCGGATCCCGTGCTCCACCGAGGGAATGTAGTTGCGCGGAATGACGCCCCCGACGATCGCGTCCTCGAACTCGATCCCCGTTCCCCGGGGTAGCGGCTCCAGTTCGATGTGGCAATCGCCGTACTGTCCGCGCCCGCCGCTTTGCCGCTTGTACCTGCCCTGCGCCTTCGCCTTGCCGGTCACCGTCTCGTGATACGCCGGGTGCGGCAGCTCGAGGTGGACGTCCACGTCGAACTTCCGCTTCAGCTTCTCGACGGCGACCTCGATGTGCACCTGCCCCATGCCCCGGAGCAACGTCTCGTTGGTCTCCGGGTCGCGCACCATCTCCAGCGAGGGATCCTCCTCGAGCAGGCGATGGAGGGCGACGCCGACCTTCTCCTCCTGCTCGCGGTCGATCTTGAGCGCGTAGGCGATCACCCGCTGCGGGCGGGGGATCATGTCCAGCCGCAGGATCGGGCTGTCGTTGGAGCAGAGCGTGTCGCCGACGTGCACGTCCTTCAGCTTCATCAGGCCGACGATCTCTCCGGCCGCTGCCTCCGGGATTTCGGTCGTCCGGTTACCGTCGATGCGGTAGACGTGCTGCACGGTCTCGCTGTTCCCGGTGCGGCCGTTCACGATCACCGTGCCGTGCTTCACCGCGCCGGAGAAGACGCGGCAGGCGCTGAGACGACCGACGAAGTGGTCCACGGTGTTGCGGAACGCCAGCATGGTGAGCGGCGCGTCCCGCTGGGCGTTGCGGACCAGCTCTCCGTTCTTTCCGTCCTTCCCCTTGATCTCCCGGCGCACCGTCGGAGGCGGCAGATAGCGGACCATCGCCGCCGCCACGTCGTCCACGCCGATGCCGGGCCTCGCCGCGCAGGCGAGCACCGGAAGGAACCGCCGCCCGAGGACCGCGTGCGCGATGCCGTCGATCAGCATTTCCTCCCCGGGTTCACGCCCGTCGAGGTACGCTTCCAGCATCGCATCGTCCGTCTCCGCCACCGCCTCCACCAGCCGGGTCCGCAACCGTTTCGCCTCGTCGACGAGCTGCTCGGGTACGTCCTCCAGCGCGTACCCGCCGAACTTCCCGTCGGTCTTCCGGGTATACACGTGCGCCCGCATCGTGATCAGGTCGATGACGCCGCTGAAGCTCTCGCCCAGCCCGATGGGAAGCTGCAAGGCGATGGGCTTGGCGTTCAGCGTCTTCTCCATGTCGTCGAGTGCGCGGAGGAACGACGCCCGATCCTTGTCGAGCTTGTTCACGCAGGCGAGCAGCGGCAGGGCCCGCTCCGCCGCCATGTCCCAATGCGCTTCCGTCTGGTGCTTGACGCCGGAGACGGCGGAGACGAGCAGAAGGCCTCCCTCGCAGACGGCCATCGACCGGTCGGCATCGGTGAGGAAGTCGGAGAATCCGGGGGCGTCGAGCAGGTTGAGGAGTGTTCCCTCGTGCTCGGCGTAGGTGATGTGGGTCGCGACCGTAAAGTTGCGCTTGCTCTCCTCCGGGTCGACGTCGAGGTGGCTGGTGGAACCGTCCTTCGAGGCGCGGGCCGGCGCATCGTGGCGAAGCAGCGCCTCGGTCAGGGCGGTCTTTCCCGCACCATCGTGTGCGATGATTGCGACATTGCGGATCGTTTTCGGATCGAGCATGCGTTGGTCTCCCCGGATGCAGCCCTGAAACGGGAGAGACTAGACCAACCCGCTGCGCTTGTAGAGGAGGGGCGATGCGCGTCCTAGCGGTCTGTTCCATAGCGGTCTCGCTGGTGGCATTGCCCGCCGGCGCGCAGCTGACCCAAGGGGCCGTCGCCCCATCGGAATCGTTTTCCCTCCAGGACGACGGGACCTCGCTCGGGAGCAACCCCGCGGGGCTGGGCTTCGTCGAAGGCCTCGAAGCGGATTTCCTGCACAACGGCTTTTACTCGCGCTCACGGGACGACCAGACGAACGCCCTCTATCTGACCGGGGGAACGGGCGGTCTCGCTCTCGGGCTGGGCTTCGACTGGATCCGACGCCGCCCGTGCGGCGAGTTCTTGTGTCCGCCGGGGGTGGACACGGCGCCATCGTCGTACCGACGCACGACCGTCGGCGGAGCGCTTCATCTCGGCTCGCTCTCGCTCGGGGCCGTCCACCGCGGATTTTCCGGGCTCGATCTCTCCTCGTGGGACTTCGGTGCGCTGATGCGCCCTTGGCGGTGGATCTCGCTGGGCGCGGCCGTGCTCGACGCAGACCGACCTGGCCCGCTTCCCCGCCGCTGGGTGGTCTCGACAGCGCTCCGGCCGTGGCGCGAGAACGTCGACATTGCCGCCGATCTGCGCTGGGCTGAATGCACCAATGTCCAACTCAACACGCCCATCGGATCCCCGGTTCCGAGCTGCGGCTTCGACCGCAAGGACTGGATCTTCACGGCCCGGGCCCGCGTCGCTCGCGGTCTGACGCTGCTCGGCCAGATCGCGCTGCTCGACAGATCGCGGACACAGGGGATGGTCGGGCTCCAGGTCGATCTCGGGCATGTCGGCGCCTCGTATGCGCCGGTCATCGGACCGGGCGACCCCGGAGACGTCTGGCGCATTCGCGCGTCGACGGAACGGTGGCCCTCGCTGCGCAGTCCCCTCCGGCAGGCGGTGGAGCTCGATCTGAAGAAGGCGCTCTCCCACCCGCGCCCAGGGCCGGTGGCGCTCATCTTTGGTGCGACCGCCCGGGATCCGCTCGCGGAAACGCTCGCCGCGCTGCGGCGCATCGCGCGCGACCCGGCAACCAGGGCCGTGGTCCTGCGCACTGGCGGCATGCCACTGGGGCTGGCCCGCGCGGAGGAGCTACGCGCAGCCATCGAAGATCTCAAGGCTTCCGGCAAAAAGGTGCTTTTCTATCTGGAAAGCGCCGGCGACCTCGAATATAGTGTTGCTCTCTCGGCCGACCGGGTCTATGCGGCTCCGCAGGCCGTCCTGCTGGTGAACGGTTTTGCCGCGACGGCGTTGTTCGCCGCCGCGGGCCTCGACAAGCTCGGTGTGAAGGCGGAGTTCTTCCGCGTCGGCGCATACAAGAACGCGCCGGATCTCTTCACCCGAAGCGGGATGTCGGGCGAGCAGCGTGAGGTGGAGTCATCACTCCTGGACGATCTTTACGGACGGTACGTCAGGCGCATCTCGGATGCGCGCCATCTCGACGAACGCAAGGTCAAGTCCCTCCTCGACGAGGGCATCCTGAAGCCCGGGGAAGCGGTGCAGGCGGGGCTGATCGACGGGTTGGTCTATCCCGACCAGCTCGAGGAGGAGGCAGGTAAGGTTCTGGGAGCGAACGTCACCCTGAAGAAGATCGGCACCGACCAGCCGGCGGAGCGCGACCTGCGCTGGGGTCGCCGCGGGCGAATCGCCGTCGTGCGCGTGGAAGGGAACATCGCGCGCGGTGAAGGTGGCCGCGATCCGTTCGGCGCCGTCCGGGTGGCGGGATCGGACGCGATCGTCCGCCGCATCCGGCACGCGGCCGACGACTCGTCGGTCGCGGCCATCGTGGTCCGCATCGACTCCCCGGGTGGCGACGGCACCGCCTCCGACCTGATCTGGCGCGAGCTGGTGCGGGCGCGGAAGGAGAAGAAGAAGCCGGTGATCGCGAGCATGGGCGACGTCGCCGCCTCGGGCGGCTACTACGTGGCGGCCGGCGCCGACGCCATCTTCGCCGATCCCGCCACCATCACCGGTTCCATCGGCGTGTTCGTCGGTCACTTCGATGCCAGCGAGCTGTTCGGCAAGCTGGGGCTGAACCTCGTGACCATCAAGCGCGGCGAGAGCGCGGACCTCTTCCATCCCCAGCGCAGCCTCACCGACCACGAACGGAAGACGCTGCAGGCCTGGGTCGACGACTTCTACGAGCTGTTCGTGACTCGCGTCGCCGAAGCCCGAGGATTGACCAGCGCCGACGTGCACCGGGTAGCGCAGGGCCGCGTCTGGACCGGCTCGCAGGCGGTGGAGCGCAAGCTGGTAGACCGGCTCGGCGGCCTCGAGGAGGCTCTCGCCGAGGCCAAGCGACGCGCCGGCTTCGCCGCCGACGAAGAGGTGGAGGTCGACGATGAGGAAGCCGTCAGCGTCGATCTCACATCCTTCGCCGGCGCCACTGCGCTCGAGGCGGTTCCATTCGGCTTTGGCCCCAGAGCGCTGCGGGCGCTCTCGCTGCTCGGCGATGCCGACACGCTGCGGGCGGCCCTGCCCTTCGACCTGGAGGTACGGTAGATGGCGCTGACCGTCCTCATCGTCGAGGATGAGCAGAGCGCCTCGCGGCTGCTCTCGGGCATCGCGGCCGAGGTCGGACTCTCGGCGCGCGCCACCGCGTCGGCGAAGGAAGCCCAGGAGCTTTGCGCGCAGGCCGCCGCCTCCGGTCAGCCATTCTCGGCGGTGGTCCTGGATCTGGTGCTCTCGGAGCTGGATGGGTTCCAGTTCGGGGCGGCTGCCCGCGCTGCGAGCTGGGGGGCGAAGCTTCCCATCATCGTCATCAGCGGAATCTACAAGAAGCTGCCCGAGGAGTTTGCCACGCGCATCCAGCCCGCCGCTTTCTTCGCCAAGCCGTTCGAGCCGGCAGCGCTGCGCGCGGCACTGGCGAAACACACCGGCTCGCAGAGCGCCGCACCTCCGCTGGAAGGAGCGCTCGCGGATCGGCCGGTGGGCGCCATCCTCGTGCAGCTGCTCCGCGAAAAAGCCAGCGGCGTCCTCACCGTGTCGCAGGACACTTCGCAACGGCTGATCACGTTCCAGCAGGGCATGATCCGATTCGCGCAATCGAACGTTCGCGCGGAGACGATCGGCTCCGCGCAGATCGCTTCCGGTCTGATCAAGCAGACTTCGTTCGACCGCGCAGTCGCCATCGCGAAGCAACAGAACATCGCCTTGCACGAGGCGCTCGCCGCGGCGCGGGTCATGACGCCGGAGCAGCTGCGCGCGGCGCTCAAGCAGCAGACGGTCGACGTCTCCATCGCTGCGGTCGGAACCTTGAGCGGCCGGTTCCAGTTCGAGCAGAAGCCCGCCGAGGCGGTGAACGGCGTACCCGACATGCGAACGAGCCCCGTGGCTCTGGTGCTGGAAGCCGCCAAGCGGCTCGGCAACCCCGCAGCGGCGAAACCCTGGCTGGAGCAGCGCGCCCAGGACAAGCTGAACCGCAGCCCCGAGCTCGAGCGCGAGATGTTTGCGCTCAAGACGTTCTGGCCCGGCGAAGCGGTGACGCCGGTGGCGACAGGCGGGCGGTCGATCGGCGAGGTCCTGACGCGCGTGAAGTCGCACGAGCTCCCGCTGCTGCAGTACCTGTACATGAGCGGGCTTCTCGCGCTCTCCGCGACCGCGAAGCCGGGAACGAAGTCGCAGCCGGCGCCCTCCTCCGACGAGGACAAGCGCAAGAAGTTCACCGCCCAGGAAGAGGCCGCGCGCGCCTCTCTCTTCGCCGATCGCGAGCGGCTGCGAGAGGCCTCGCAGTACGAAGTCCTCGGCGTCGCGCCGGGCGTTTCCGGCGAGGAGATCAAAACCGCCTGGTTCGCCGCGGCGAAGCGGTACCATTCCGACGCGTTCAGCGGGCTCGACCTCGGGTCTGCGCGGCGGGTCGCGGAGGAGCTCTTCACCCGGGTCAACGAGGCCAACTCGGCCCTGTCCGATGCGAATCGCCGAGCCGAGTACGACGTCTATCTGGATCGCAAGGCCAAGGGTCTTCCTACCGACGTCGGCGTGATCCTGCGCGCCGAGGGTGTGTTCCAGAGGGGAGAGGCGCTCTTCAAGTCGGGCCGGTGGGACGACGCGGAGGCACAGTTCCGCGAGGCGATTTCCTTGAACGACACCGAGGCGGAGTTCCACGCCTTCCTCGGCATGGCCATGTTCAAACGCAGCGGAAAGCCGGAAGAGGCGCTGCCGCACGTCCAGAAGGCGCTGAAGATGGAGCCGCGCCTGCAGAGCGGCGCCATCTTCCTCAGCCAGCTCTATGCGGCGCAGGGTGAGGTGGAGCGCGCGAAGTCGCTGCTCCGCAAGGCGATCGACAAGGATCCGGACTTCGCCCAGGCGAAGGACGAGCTCAGGCGGATGCGGACCGCGCCCGTCGAGCAGACGAAAGGCGGCTTTCTCAGCCGCCTGCTGAAGAAGTAGCAACGGAGCTCACCAGATGGATGGAGAAGGACAGCGTCCCCCCGCACCACCGGATACCGCGCAGCCGGCTGCCGCCGATGCGCCCGAGCCGGGCAACGCCCGTTATCCCCAGCAGCAGGGCGTGAACGGCAACGGCGCCGGACAGTACGCGCAGAACCAGGAAGCCCAGGGTGGCGGCGGCGGACGGCGCCGCTTCCGGCGAAACCGCCGCGGCGGTCGCGGCCGCCGGGGCAAGGGTCATGGCCAGAACCAGGTTCCGGCGCCGCTCGACGCGCAGGGTCGCATCGTCGATGTCGAGAACGACGGAGGCCAGGAGGGCGCGGCGGAGGAGGCTGGCGGCGAACCAGCGTCCGCACAGACGCAACCGCCGCCTTCGGAGCAGCAGGCCGGCACGGAGGCGGTGCCACAGACGGCGGAAGGCGCTCCACAGCAGCAACAGCAACCGCCGCAGCAGAACCGGCCGCCGCAGCAGCACCGGCAGCAGCAACAGCAGCGGCCGCAGCAGCAGCCGCGGCATGAGCCGGCGCAACCGGTCGAAGGCGTCCTGGACGTCGATCACCGCGGCAACGGGCGACTCCGCAATCCGAAATACAACTTCCTCCCCCAGGGCGACGACGCCGACGTGCCGCGGCACATCATCGACCGCGATCACCTGCGCCCAGGAGTGCTCCTCACCGGCCAGGCTGTCCGCCGCAACGGCAGGCTGCAGGTGATCAAGACGGACTCCGTCGAAGGACTGCCTCCGCAGGACGCGGCGCGGCGCACCGCTTTCCAGAACCTCACGGTCATCGACCCCGACGACCGGGTCGTGCTGGAAACCACCTCCAAGGAGCTGCTCACCCGGGTCATCGACATCGTGGCGCCGATCGGCCTCGGGCAGCGCATGCTGATCGTAGCGCCGCCGAAGACCGGCAAGACGATCATGCTGCAGAAGATCTGCCACGCGATCACGCAGAACCGGCCCGAGGTACAGCAGATGGTCCTGCTGGTCGACGAGCGTCCGGAGGAAGTCACGGACTTCCGGCGCACGGTGAAGGCGGACGTGTTCGCCTCGTCATCCGACCGGCCGACGGACGAGCACATCCACGTGGCGGAGGTGGTGCTCGAGCGCGCCAAGCGCCTCGTCGAGGGCGGCAAGGACGTGGTGATCCTCCTCGACTCGATCACCCGCCTCTCGCGCGCCTACAACAAGGAAGTGGAATCCAGCGGCCGGACCCTGTCGGGCGGTATCGACTCGCGCGCGCTGGAGCGTCCGAAGCGGTTCTTCGGGGCGGCGCGCAACGCCGAGGAAGGCGGCTCGCTCACCATCGTCGCCACGGCGCTGATCGACACCGGGTCGCGGATGGACGAGGTGATCTTCGAGGAGTTCAAGGGCACCGGGAACTCCGAGATCAACCTCGACCGCCAGCTGGCGGAGAAGCGCATCTTCCCTGCCATCAACATCCAGACTTCAGGCACCCGCAAGGAAGAGAAGCTCTTCAGCCAGCACGAGTACGAGAAGGTGAAGAAGCTCCGCGGCGCCCTCTTCGCCCTCAAGCCCGTGGAAGCGATGGAGCGCCTGCTCAAGTCCCTGAACGAATTCCGCTCCAACGCGGAATTCCTCGACGCGATCTAGGGTACACAGCCAGCGCGCGTCACGGAGCCTTCGTTGTTGGCTCGAGGATCGCGCAACGGCTATCCTTGAAGCAGGCCACTATCCGCCCGCCATCGATGGCACGGGCTGCGTTGAGCTCGCGATGCGCAATTTCGGCGGTCCCGCTCGTGTCGACGAGAAAGTTGAGATCCTCCGCCGCGCCGGCGGTGAAGATTGCGCCGTGCAATCTCGGCACGTAGCCGCAATCCGCGCGCCGCGTGCAGCGGCCGCCGAAGTCGAGCGCGCCGACGACCGTGCCGGTGTCGTCGAGATCGCTGATCGACCACACTCCTTCCAACTCGTGACCGGCGCCATCCCAGAGGAAGCCCTGATCGGTGTACTGATCCTTGACGGTCGTGCCGGCGGCGACCCCGATCGAGTTCACCGCCGCGAGCGGTCCGCCCGCGATGCTCGTCAACTGTCCACTCTGAAAGAACGCTCCGTGGGACGTCGCGTCGAACCCGACGATCAGCGCGCTCGAGTTGATTGCGAGCGCGGTGAATCCCTGGATCGGCAACATCGTCACGGTCTCGCCGTCGACGGTGAACGGCTGCGCGATTTTCGGATCCGACCAGTTGGTCCCATTGGTGTCGGCGTTTCCGACGATCAGCCCGGCGTCGTTGATGGCGATGAACTCGCCGCTGAACGGTTTGCCGTCGACGTGGTCGACAATCCGGTAGGAGCCATTTGCCCAGGCGACGAACGGATGGTCGTTGATGCGTCCGACCACGTCGCCGCGCCGATTGATCCCCCGAATGAACGCA
This sequence comes from Deltaproteobacteria bacterium, assembly GCA_005879535.1. NCBI lineage: Bacteria > Pseudomonadati > Myxococcota > Myxococcia > Deltaproteobacteria bacterium. The sequence continues at coordinate 46,943 of VBKI01000068.1, forward strand.
GTGCCCTGCACTGGAAGCTGCGTGACGACGCCGGCGGAAGCGTCGTAGGTCACGAGCTTGCCGTAGGCCAGGGACTGGTCCCTGAGGGTGCCGGCGATGTGGCTTCCCTTCACTGCATTCACGGTGTCGAGCGGAATGATGGCGGCGACTTGGTAGCGCGGATCGACGTCCGGGTCGAAGCGGAGCCAGACCTGCCCGCCCCGATTGTCCGGCGTCGCGACGATCTGGCAGGGTAGCGTCGCAGGCCCGGTGCAGAGGCCGGACCACTGTCCAAGGTGCGACCGCGGACCGGGCACGGCGCTGACTGTCACGGTCTGCCCCGGATCGAGGATGTCGGCCGCGAGTTCGTTTCCGGGCCGCATGTAGTCGTACCGCCAGAATTGCTCGGGGAAGCGCGGCGAATCGCTGATGACGCTCCCAATGGTCGCCGAGTCGGCCAGCATGTAGCGCACCGCGATCTGGTTTTGCTCGACGACAGCCGTAATGGTCGTGTCCTCGTCTAGCGTCAGCGCGCACCCATCCGCCATCGGCACGCAGTTGCCGCGGAAGGTCGCCCGCCACGGCTTGAGATAGGAGTTTGCGGTCGACGAATAGAACCCCAGAACGATCTTCGTTCCAGCGGACGCGACGGCGACGAGCGTCGACGCGGAGGGCGTCGTGATCGTGGCGCCGGGCGCGTCGATCGAGACATTCGACCACGGATTCCCATCGAATGGCGCGCCGTTCCGCGTCTGCGCCACGACCGTGAGGCGGCGTGGGCCAGAAGGGGGCGGCGCCCTCAAGGAAAAACGCACGTCGACGGTCAGGTCGACATCAATCGCAACCTGACAACGCGTGCCGCTGCACCCCGGCACCGACCACTCGCCGATCGCCGAATCCGACGCTGGCTGCGCTTCTAGCGCTACGGCCGACCCCGCGGGGAGCGTCGCGCGGCATTGCGAGCCGCACTGAATCGGACCTCCCGTCACCGTGCCGTGCCCGTCGCCTTGCGCGCGGACGGTGAGCGTGAACTGCGGTGGAGGTGGCGGCGGATTGGGCGCGAAGCGGACCACCACCGTGAGATCTCCGTTGACCGTCACCGGGCACTGAAGGCCGCTGCAGCCCGCGACTGACCATTCGGGAACCGACGAGTCGGACGGCCTGGCCTCGAGCACCACCGCGGTGTCCGCCTCCACCGATACCGTACAACGCGAGTCGCATTGGATTGGATCGGTGACGACGCCATGCCCGAAGACGACGACTGTCAGTTGGGCCCGCGTTGGGGCATGTCCCCCGCAGCCCAGCATAAGCGCCACTAACCGAACAAGGAACCAGCCGCCCACTCGTCCGCAACGCGCGTTACCGGAATTGCGCACCCGCATCTTCCGCCCCCGCCCTCGAGGAAGATGTGGACTGCGTGCTTGCAGGGCAAGCGATGTAGCCCCCTCCTGCCCGTGCGCTGCTCGGCGGGTCAGTTCGTCTTCATTGGCTCCAACAGCTTCTGCTGCAGGAAGAGAGCGATGGCGGCGGTCGCGTAGTCGCGATTCTCCTTCTTCGCGAAGCCGTGACCTTCGTTCATGCCGAGCAGGTACCAGACGTCCTTCCCGCGTCCGCGGACCGCCTTGACGATCTGCTCCGCCTCGCTGCGCGGAACGCGCGGGTCGTTGTACCCCTGCTGCACGAACAGCTCCGCCTCGATCTTGTCGACGCTGAGCAAGGGCGAGATCCGCTCTTGCACGGCCCGCACCGCCGGGTCGCGCTCATCGCCGTATTCGGCGCGTCGCAGATCGCGCCGGTATGCCTGTGTGTTCTGCAGGAAGGTGACCAGGTTCGAGATGCCGACCACGTCGACCGCCGCCCGGACGCGGCGGCCCTGGAAGGCAGCGGTGGCCAGTGTCATGTATCCGCCGTAGCTGCCGCCGTAGACGCCGACGCGAGAGGCATCGAGCTCGGGCTGCCTGGCGATGAAATCCAGCGTCGCCGGGATGTCCTGCAGCGCCTGCTCCCGCTTCGCGCCGTCGTCGGCGGCGAGATACGCCTTGCCGTACCCCGCTGACCCGCGAACGTTCGGCAGCAACACCGCTAGCCGTAGCTCCGAAGCCAGGAGCTGAACGAAGGACGAGAACGTGGGACGGCTCTGCCCTTCCGGACCGCCATGCCAGATGACGACCACCGGCAGCTTGCCCGTCGCGCCGCGGGGCTTGTACAGGAACGCCGGCATGGTCCCCGCGCCGCCGCCGGCGGGATAGCGGACGAGCTGCGCATCGACGAACGTCGACGGGTCGAGCCCACCGACCTCCGACCGCGTCCAGCGGACCACGCGCATTCCGCGCAGGTCGATCTGGTAGACGTCGGCAGGCTGCGTCGCCGTCTGGAACGTCACTGCGAGCTGATCGGCGCGGTGCCGTGGAAATTCGAAGTTCTCGATCACCGCGTTGCCTGGCAGCGCGATCTGCTGCGCGTGGCGCTGCCGATCGAGAACGTAGAGCCGCGACGCCCCGTCCTCGTTGGTGGCGAAGGCCACCCGCGACCCGTCGTCCGACACCGCCAGGTCCTCGACGTCCCACTTCACGTCTGCCGCGAGCGCGGTATGGTTGCCCTGCCCGTCGAGCAGGTAGAGCTGGTTGAAGTCGCTCCAGCGATCGGTGACGAGGTACACGCCCTTGCCGTCCGCGCTCCACCGCGCAGCGATCACACTCGCCTTGCCTTCTTTCGGTGAGAGCTGCGTCAGCTTCCCCGACGACACGTCCAGAGCGAACAGATCGGCGTCCTGGATGCTGCGCTCGTGAACGACCAGGAGCCGCGCGCCGTCGCGCGAGAACTCCACCGGCGCCCAAGTCCCTTCCGCCTCGGTGACCCGCCGCGCGTTCTTTGGCGAGCTGGCGTCGGCGACGTAGACATCGGTGTCCTTTCCGTTGCGTTGCGTGCTGGAAAAGGCGACCCGCTTGCCGTCGCGAGAGAGGGTCAGCGACTGGTGGCGGCTCTTGCCATCGGTGAGCAGCTCGGATCGTCCCGAGCGCCGGTCGAGCCGGAAGAGCTGGTAGAACTCGCCGCCGCCTTTGTCCTGCAGGTACCAGACGATCTGGGGATCGCCTGGCTGGAACCTTGCCGCGTTGACCGGCTCGTCCGCGAAGGTGATCTGCGTGCGCATGCCGAGGGGCATCTCGACGACGTGCAGCTGGGCGGTGGAAGCGAAGCGCGTGGTGATGAGCAGCGCACTGCCGTCATCTGAGACGTCCGCCAGCGCGGCGGAGCGCGCGTTCAGGTACTGGCCGGTGCGCGATTTGAGATCCGCGGGGATCGCCGGCACCCCGCTCTGGAGCAGGCTGGGAACGCCCGGCGCAGGTCCCATTCCCTCGACGGTGGAAGAAGGAGTCTCGGGTGCGGGCGGGGCAGCGGCAAGCAGGAACGCGAGGATGAGAACCGGCATGGCGCCGCGTTTTGCGCGGGACCTGTGCAAAAAGCAAGGCCAGCGAATGACCGGCCCTGAGACTAGTGCAGCGCATGTGAGATCCGATGGCCGCCGCTCATCCCGACGCTTTCACGCTGATAGATCGATCTGCGTCCGTTGCGGCCCCTCGTGTTCGGCCAGCGCCACAAAGCCCTCGACGCCGACCTGGTGCGCACCATCCACGGCTTCGACGCGCTTCTGGTGCTCACCGGATCGACGGCGTCGGCAAATCTTTAGCCCTCGCGCTTCATGCGCTTCCGGCGGGCAATCTCACGTTCGCTGGGGGAATCGAGCGTAGTGTCGCCAATCTTGATCTCACCCTCTCGCTCGTAATGGCCGACGATCAGGCCATTTGGAGAGACGCGGGACCTGGTCAGCTTGAAAGAATGCGGCGCCGAGCCGTCGGCGAACAGCTTTTTGCCGCCGCCAAGCACGACCGGCACTGTGAAGATGCTCATAGCGTCGACCAGGTCATTGGCGAGCAGCGCGTGGACGAGTTCGGTACTGCCCTGGGTGGCGAGGTTCGGGCCGTCTTCCTGCTTCAGGCGCTTCACGTCGGCGATGTCGCGCAGGAGCACTGAGCCTGCCCAGCTCGTATCGACCTCGCCTGAGCGCGAAACCGCGTACTTCTTGATGTCCTTGAACAGCTTGGCGATGCTGCCATGGGGAGCGTCTTCTTCGTAGTAGGGCCAGTACGCGGCGAAAATCTCGTAGGTCTTGCGGCCGAGCAGCAGGTCGAATTTCTCCTTGAAGACGCGGTGGACCTCTTCGCCGCCCGCTTGATCGAAATAGGGCATCGCCCAGCCGCCGAACTTGAAGGCCTTGGTCGGATCCTCGGTCGGCCCGCCGGGCGCTTGCATGACGCCATCGATGGAAACCTGGGCGCCGACGATAATCTTCCGCATGGGTCACTCTCCTTGTTTGAGGCGCAGGACGAACGGCCTGCTTCCGATCCGATGTGTTCCCACATTAACGTCTTGGCGAGCGGTGCGGTGTGCACCGCATGTGAGATCCGATCAAGCATTCGCTTCCGCGAGCGGATGATCGAAGCGGCGGGTTTCGTCCAGATGAAGGGAGTCGGGTCGTCGTTCCAATGCGCGATGTACGCGTCGATGTGCCCACCGCCGGTGTGCTGTGCGACGAAGAGTTGTCGAAAATGACGTGCAGCTCGCGGGGCGGGTGCGTCCGCGCGACCAGCTTCATGAAGGCGAGGAAGTCGGCATGCGGTGCACTAGAGCGCATCTCATGACCCCGGACCGAGCCAGGCAGCCGAGACGCAGCCCGGCGCCGCGGATCGGATGAGCGTTTGCGGATGCAAACGCGTCCGCGGCGAAGGGAGGGGTCATGAGATGCGCTCCCAGCCGTAGAGCCGCACCTCCGGTGCGGCAGCGGCTAATCGATCTTCGTCGAGTCGACGGTCTTCTTCAGCTCGTTCCAGGCCCCTTCCACGCCGGACTTCAAGGCTTCCCAGCGCTCCTCGCCCGCCGCCTTCAGCTCGTCCAGCTTGCGGCGCGCCTGCTCGTGCTTTTCTTCCGCCTTCGCCTGCGCCAGCTTCTGCTGATACTCGAGGCGCCCCTGGGCGGCGGCCTTCTCCGCCTTCGCCTTCATCTGCTTCAGCTTCGCGCCCCATTCCGCCACTTGCGCTTCCATCTTCGCGACGTAGGCGGCCTTCATCTCCTTCATGCCCATCCTGGACCTCCTTCACGCAAAGTCTATGCACCGTGCAAAGTGGCCGTCCACACGCGGAGGCGTCCGATGCTCAACTCCAGCGATATGTCCGCGGCGCGATTTCGGGCGCCTCGACCACCACGGCCGCGCGATAGGGATCGCCGACGTCGACCGGATGGACCGAGTACCGCCGGGCCGCGTCGGGAATCCCGGTCGCCCAGAGCAGCCGCGGCGGCGAGAACGCGATCTCGTACGACCGCGTCGACCGCGAGAGCCCCTCGCCGGTCGCTTTCAGGAACGCCTCCTTGCAAGTCCAGAGCCTGAAGAACGCGTCTGCCCTCCTGTCCGCGTCGGTCTCCGCGAAGAGCCGCTCGATCTCGCCGGGAGCATAGAAGCGCCTCGCAATCGCATCGCTTCGCCGCCGGCGCGGCAGCTCGACGTCCGCTCCGACTTCCGCCCGCGAGAGCGCGATTAGCGCCAGCGCGCCCGAGTGGCTGATGTTGAACCGCAGCGGCGAGCCTGGCAGGAACGGCTTGCCGTGAGGCCCGTAGCGGAACTGCACTTCGGAGGGATCGCAGGCGAGCGCGCGCCCGAGGACCTCGCGCAATGTCCCGCGCGCGGCGCCCCAGAGCGACCGCAGCGAGTCGGTGGCGAAGCTCTGGAATCTCTCCTCCTCACGCGGCGAAAACGTCTTTCGCATCGTTTCGAGGCGATCGCGACGAACGTCGAGGCTGGTCGCGATCAGCACCAGCTCGCCCTCGCCCGGGAATATTCGGTCCGGAGCTGGCATCCAGGTGGGATGGAACCTTGGAGACGGATGATTCATCGACGAGATGTTAGCGCTCGGAGCCTTCGCGTGCGCGCAGTAGTCCTGATCACTCTTTTCGTCGCCGCCTGCGGCGGCTCCGGCGGAGGGGCCGGCAGTGGCAGTGGCAGTCCGGACGCCGGTGCAGACGTCGTCACCATCGGCTGGACACAAGCGGCGATCACCACGCCGGTCACGACGACTGTCGGTGCCGGCGTGCCGGTGCGCTGGCGGAGCGGCGACGGCGTCGATCACACGGTCGTGGCGGACGCCTCGCCTCCCCCGAATTCGGTCGGCGTTCCGGCCGGCAGCACCAGCACCACGCAGACCATCACGACCCCCGGGACCTACCGGTATCACTGCACGATCCATCCGGGCATGCACGGGACGTTGATCGTTCAGTAATCCTTCTCGACCAGATCGTGGCTGCCGGAGAGGAGGACGCGCAGCAGCTTCAGCGTCCCGACGCCGTCGCTCTCGGCGACGGCGAGGACGCGGGCCTGCGGGTCCATCAGCCGGACCTTGCGACCCCGCGGATACGGCGGCGCGCGCAATCGCGACAGGTCCGCCGGTCCCGGCGCGTGCCCGTGCGCCACGCGGCGCGCGAGTTGGGGATCGAGCTGCAGCTCGGCGAGGTCGGTGAGGGCACGGGAGACGGGATGCACGAATCGCGCGAGCTCTTCCCGCGCTTCTTTCGCCGTGGTCATCAGGGTGTCCAGCCCGACCGAGTCCTCGAGTCCGAAGGGCCCCACGCGCATCCGTTTCAGCGCGCGCAGGTGCGCGCCGCAGCCGACCCTCTGCCCCAGATCGTGCGCCAGCGTTCGCAAGTACGTACCCTTCGAGCAGCGGACGAAGATTCCCGCGTCGGGCGGCCTGAACCACAAAAGCGTCGCCTCCGCGATGTAGACCTGCCGCGCCTCGCGCTCCACCTCCTCGCCCGCGCGCGCCAGCTCGTAGAGTCGCTTTCCGTCCACCTTGCGCGCCGAATACATCGGCGGCGTCTGCTCGATCAGCCCGACGAATCCTTCCAGCGCTGCCCGGACGCGGTCTTCGGTCAGGCCCTCGAGCGGCTTCGTCTCCAGCGTCCGTCCGGCGCTGTCCTGGGTGTCGGTGGTCGCCCCGAAGCGGACGACGGCGTCGTACTCTTTTTCCCCGTCGCTGACGAAGCTGGCGATCTTCGTCGCGTCCCCGATGCAGATGGGCAAGACCCCGGTAGCCGTCGGATCGAGCGTCCCCGTGTGCCCGCAGCGCTTTGCCTTGAAGAGGCCTTTCACCCGGCGGACCACGTCGAAGCTGGTGGGTCCGCTCGGTTTGTCGACGACGACTACGCCGCAGAGCTCATGCGTCATTCTTCAGTGCTTCCTCGACCTCGTCCGCGATCCGCGCGCGCACCTTCGCCTCGTCTCCCTCGATGCTGCAACCCGCTGCGTTGTGATGACCGCCGCCGCCGAACTTCTGGGCGATCGCGGCGACGTTCACCCGGCCGCGCGAGCGGAAGCTGACCCTCCAGGGACCCTCATCCTGCGGCTCGCGGAAGCTGGCCGCGACCTCGACGCCGTCCACGCTGCGGGCGAAGTTGATGAAACCGTCGGTCAGATCCGTCTCGCTGCCGGTCTTCGCCACCATGGCGTTGGTGATGGTGATGGTGGCGAGCTTGCCGTGGACCTCGAGCGTGGAGAGGACCTCGGCGAGCAGGCGCATGCGCGCGAGGGGCTGCTGCTCGTACACGCGCACCGTCATCTCCCACGGTTCGACCCCTGCCTCGACCAGCTCTGCGGCGATCCGCAGGCACTCGGGATCGGTGCTCGAGTACCGGAAACATCCCGTGTCGGCAAGGATGCTGGCATAGACGCATTCCGCGGTGTCCTTGGAAAACGGCCCGCCCAGCGCGCGGATGATCTTGTACGCGAGGATGCCCACCGAAGCGGCGTGCGGGTCGACGTAGTTCACGTCGCCGAACGGCTCCGTGGTGATGTGGTGGTCCAGGTTGAGGAGGACGCCGCGGCGATCCGCTCGAGGCACGTCCGGCCCCAGCCGGTCGAAGGCGCCCGCGTCGGCCGCCACCGTGACGTCGAAGGCGGCGCCCGCGGGCAACGACTTCGCCACCTCGGCCGCTCCGCGCAGGAAGCGGAAGTTGTACGGGAGATCGTCGGGATTGTAGACGGTCACTTCGCGGCCGAGATCCCGCAGCGCGGAAGCCAGCGCCAGGGCAGATCCGAGCGCGTCGCCGTCGGGACCGCGGTGCATGGTGATCAGGACCGTGCGCGCGGCCCGCAGCGCGTCGACTGCCAGCGGCAGGTTCTCCTCGGGCTTCCAGTCGCGCGCGTTCGCGACGCCGCGGTTGATCGCCTTCACTCGTCGCGCTCCGGAACGAACGGCTCCGGATGCTGCGTCCGCTCCTCGTCGTGCACCTGCCGGAGGAGCTGGTCGATGCGCTCACCTCGATCGATGGCCTCGTCGTAGGTGAAGCGCAGTTCGGGGGTCACGCGCAGCTTGAGCTCGACGCCGATCTCGCGGCGGAGGAAACCGCGCGCCTTCTCCAGGCCCTTTGCCGTGTGCTTGCGCTGTTCGAGGTCGCCGTGCACCGTCCAGTACACCCGGGCTTCCCGCAGGTCCGGCGACATCTTCACTCCGGTGATCGTCACCAGGCCGATGCGGGGGTCGCGCATGCCGCGCGCGAACCGCTCGGCGAGCAGCTGCTGGACCATGTGGGCCACGCGCTCCGGGCGGTTGTGCGTGGTCATTCCAGATCCTCCTCCTTCAGCCAGCCCGGCTCCCGCTGCTCCGGCAGCTCCTCCTCGTCCTGCTCCGGAGGCAGGCGCGAGAGATCGTGCGCGTCGAAGTCCGGCTTTCCCGACCAGTCGCTCTTCATCTCCGAGTAGGTCTCGATCTCCATTTCCCGATTAAGGATCTCCGCGATGTTCCCGGCGTCGCGCGCGCACTTGTCCAGCACTTCGTTGACGAAGCTGCGATCGTTGGACACCGCCGCGATGCCGATCACCGCGCGCTGCCAGATGTCGTTCTCCGCGACCTCGGCCGCGGCGACGTTGAAGCGGGAGCGCAGGCGATCCACCACCTTGCGGACCACCTGCCGCTTGTCCTTCAGCGAGGAAGCGCCCTGGACGTGGAGCGTAAGCCTGAGGATCCCGACGACCATCTGCACGTCCCGAGGCCCGCGCCGGCTAGGTCAGCGAGGGCCGGATCGTCTCCAGCTCGTACGCCTCGATCACGTCGCCGGGCTGGAAATCGGTGAAGTTCTCGATCCCGATTCCGCACTCGAATCCCTTGTCCACCTCTCTGACGTCGTCCTTGAAACGCTTGAGGGAGGCGATCTTGCTGGTGATGATGGGCTTCTGGTCGCGCAGCAGGCGCACCATCGAGGTCCGGGTGATCTTGCCGTCGGTGACCGAGGAGCCGGCGATAGTCCCCAGCTTCGGCACGTTGAAGGTCTGCAGCACCTTCGCGTGGCCCACCACCTTCTCCTTGATGATGGCCTCGAGCAGGCCCTCCATGGCCAGCTTCACGTCGTCGAGCGCCTCGTAGATGATGTCGTACTGCTTGAGCGTCACTCCCTGCGACGCGGCCGTCTCCGCCGCCTTCGACTCGGGTTTGACGCTGAACCCCACGATCATGGCCTTCGAGGCAGCGGCCAGCATCACGTCGCTCTCGGTGACGTTGCCGACGGCAGAATGAATCACGTCCACGGAGACCTTCGGAGTGGACAGCTTCGCCAGCGCCGTCTTCAGCGCCTCGACCGACCCGTGGACGTCGGCCTTGACGATGATCTTGAGGACCTTGGCCTCGTCCTTCTTGCCTTTGGCGAGGATGTCCTCGATGGAGAGCTTGTTGCTCTTCGAGAGATCCTTCTCGCGCTGCTTCTTCAGGCGGTGCTCGGCGACCACCGCGGCAGCCTGCTCGTCCTCGACCACGTTGAGATCGTCGCCCGCGGACGGTGCGCCGTCGAGGCCGAGCACTTCCACGGGGAACCCGGGCGGGACATCGTCGATCTGCTCGCCGTGCTCGTTCATCATCGCCCGGACACGCCCGTGGTGGACGCCGGTGACGATGGCGTCGCCGACGCGGAGCGTGCCGTCCTGGATGAGGACCGTGGCCACCGGGCCGCGGCCCTTTTCCAGCTTGGCCTCGATGACGGTTCCGACCGCCGGCTTGTTCGGGTTCGCCTTCAGCTCCATCACTTCCGCCTGGAGCAGGATGGCCTCGAGCAGCTTCTCCAGCCCCTCGCCGGTGCGCGCCGATACCGGGATCATCATCGTCTCGCCGCCCCACTCCTCGGAGATGAGCCCGTGTTCGGAAAGCTGCTGCTTGATGCGCTCGGGCTGCGCCTCCGGCTTGTCGATCTTGTTGATCGCGACCACCACGGTCACTTCCGCCGCCTTGGCGTGGTTGATCGACTCGACCGTCTGCGGCATCACGCCGTCGTCGGCCGCGACGACCAGCACCGCGATGTCGGTGACGTTGGCGCCCCGGGCGCGCATGGCGGTGAAGGCCTCGTGGCCCGGCGTGTCGAGGAAGGTAATCGACGCCTCGCCACCGTCGGAGCCGACCACGTCGACGGAGTAGGCGCCGATGTGCTGCGTAATCCCGCCGGCCTCGCCGGCAGCGACGTTCGCCTTTCTGATCGCGTCGAGCAGCGAAGTCTTGCCGTGGTCGACGTGCCCCATGATGGTGACGACCGGCGGCCGGGCCACCAGGTCCTCCGGCTTATCCGCCGTCTCCCGGATGAACTCGTCCAGCTCGAAGCCGACCTTCTCCACCTTCCAGCCGCTGTCGAGCGCCAGCACGCTGGCCGTGTCGAAGTCGATGGGCTGGTTCTGCGTCACCATCTTTCCGTTCGCCATCAGCTTGCGGATCAGATCGGCGCTCTTCACGCCCATGGTCTGCGAGAGCTCGGCGACGGTGATGGTCTCCTCGATGCGGATCACCTTCTTGTGCTCCGACATCTCGGTGATCTCGGTCTGCTTGCCCTTCTTCGCGCTCTTCTTCTTGTGTCCCCGGACGGGGACGTAGGCGCGCTGCCGGGCCAGGTCCACCAGGTCCTGCTTGGAGAGCGATTCGGTCTTCTCGACGCGCGGGCCCTTCTTGCCTCGCTGACCGGGTCCGCCCTTGTTGTCCTTGGTGACGTCGATGAATTCGCGGCCGCGGCCCGGACCGCCCGAGACGACGGCCAGCTCGCGGACCTCGCCTACCGGACGGGGGCGGAAACCGCCGGCCCCCGGCCCCCGGGGAGCGGGCCGTGCGATCGGGATAAGCGGCCGCGACAGCACCACTGCGCGCGTCGCGGTCGGCCGCGACGTGAGATTTTCGGTGACCTGGACCGACTGGACGCCGCCCGGTCCCTGGACGATGGGTCCACTGGCCTTCGGCGGCGGTGGCCGCACGTGGGGACGGGGCGGCGGCGGCGGCGCCGGGCGCGCCGCGACTTTGGCGACTCCGACCGGAACGTTGCTGACGGGCCCGAGCGGGCGCAACGCCTCGACCGCGCGGGGCGCAACCGCCGCTGGTTGCTGAGCGACGGCCGGTTTCGGCTCGGGCTGCGGCGCGGCGGGCTGCGGCTCGGCGCGGGCAACAGCAACGGCAACCGGCTTCTCGGCGGCAACCGGCGGCGGCACCGGAGGTGGCGTGCGCGGCGCAGGGATCGCCGGCGGGAGCACCTCCGCCGCGGCCGGTTGAGGCTCCGCCTTGCGCTCGGGAACGGGGGCAGGAGGAGGCTCCGCCTTGCGGACCTCCACGGAGCGCGCGGGGGGTTCGACGGCGACGGCTGCCTGCTGCGCGGCCAGCGCGGCGGCGTGCTCGTGTACGGCGGCGGTGTCCGCCTTCTTCCGCCGGAGGACCACGCCGCTTCCGGAGGACTTGGGTGCCTCGACCTTGGGGCCCTTCTCACCCTTGAACTTCTCGACCACCGCGAGCGCCTGGTCGTCCTCGAGCGAGGATGAGTGGCTCTTGACGTCGTACTCGTGAGCGCGCAGCCAGTCGACCATCTCCTTGTTGGAGAGGCCGAGATCCTTCGCGAGCTCGTAGACGCGCTTCTTCGCCATCCTGTGTAGAGTCCCTTCCAGAAAAACCCCTTTTTTGCGGGGCTAGCTCTTTAGTCTGCCGCCTCCGCCGTCGTCAAGCGAACCCGAGCCCACCCATCCGAGGAGGCGGTCGAGCGTCGGCGCCGCCGCCTTTCCCTTCAGCGCCCGCGGTATTGCGCGTGTGCGCACCGCCTCCCGCGCACAGCGCGCATCGTGGCAGAGCCAGCATCCGCGCCCGGGCTTTCCCAGCCCGGGAACCGCCTCTCCGCTTCCGTCCGCCACCAGCCGCAGCAGCTCGCGCCGGGGCCGGACCCTCCTGCAACCGACGCAGCGGCGCTGCGGTTCGACGGGTCGCAGCCGCCCCGCCCGGCGTCCTCGCGTCACGGGCTATGCGAGCTGCGGCTGGACTCCTTCCGCCGCCTTCTTCGCGTCCAGATCCGCCTTCAGCCGAGCCTCCTCCTGCAGGTAGTGCTCGACGGCCGCCTTCACCTGCTTGCCCTTCTTCACCCCCAGACCAGTCTGCTCGCCGAACTTCACCACGTCGGGCTCGTTGTGGATGTCCTCCACGGTCTTGTAGCCCGCGTTCGCCATCTGCTCGATGTTGCGCTCGCTGATCCCGCGCACGCGCAAGAGGCGCTCCTGCTGGGTGAGCTCGCTCGGGTGCTTGCGCGCCTCCGCCAGGCGGCGTTCCTCGCGCTCCTGCTCGATGCGCGAGAGCTCCTCCTCGTCCTTGCCGATCTGCTCCCGGGCAGCGGCGAGATAGCGCTCGACGTTGTCGGCCGTGATCCCGGGCATTTGCAGCAAGACTTCCGTGCTGGCGTTGGCGAAGTCCTTCGCGCTGCGGAAGCCGTGAGCGTACAGCAGCTCGACGGTCGCCTCCGGCAGCCCGATGGCGGTGAGCGACCGCGAGGCGAACTCGCGCATCTCCTTCACCCGGGATTCGCTGTTGATGTCGAGCTTCCAGCCGGTGAGCTGCGCCGCCAGGCGCACGTTCTGCCCGCGCCGGCCGATGGCCAGCGAAAGCTGGTCGTCGGGGACGATGATCTCCATCGCCCTGTTCTCGTCGTCGAGCAGCACGCGGCTGACCTCGGCCGGCTGCAGCGCGTTGCAGACGAAACGGGCGGAGTCGTCGTCCCAGGGAACGATGTCAATCTTCTCGCCGCGCAGCTCCTGCACCACCGCCTGCACGCGGCTACCCTTCATACCCACGCAGGCGCCCACCGGGTCGACGTCGGCGTCGCGGGAGGCGACGGCGATCTTGGTCCGGCCGCCCGGCTCCCGCGCCACGGCCTCGATCACCACGACCCCTTCGGCGATCTCCGGGACCTCCATCTCGAACAGCTTGCGCACCAGCTCCGGCGAGGCCCGGGAGAGGATGATCTGCGGCCCCTTGCTCTCGCGCAGCACGTCGAGCACGAAGGCCTGCACCCGGTCACCGGCGCGGTAGCTCTCGCGCGGCGTCTGCTCGCGGACCGGGAGCACCGCCTCCGCGCGGCCGAGGTTGACGATGATGTTGCCGCGCTCGAACCGCAGCGCGATTCCCGAGACGATTTCGCCCTTGCGGTCCTTGTAGTCGTTGAAGACGTTCTCGCGCTCGGCGTCGCGCGTGCGCTGGATGATCACCTGCTTGGCGGTCTGCGCGGCGATGCGGCCGAAGCCCTTTCGGTACGTCTTCAGCCTGAGGATGTCGCCGTAGCGCTCGTCCTGGACGCGGGCCTCTTCCTCGTCCTCCGGCCGGTAGAAGATCTGGAAGAGGAGCTCGTCGCCGATCTCGGCCTCGATTCCCTTCTTGCCCGCTTCCTCCAGCGAGATCTGGTTCACCGCCTTGACCGGGTCCTCCACCTCGACGCGCTCCACGACGGTCAGGGTCTGGAACACTTCCACGACCTGCTTCTCCTCGTTGTAGGTCGCCTCGATCGCGCGGTCCTGGCCGAAGTGCTTCTTCGCGGCCTGCGCGATGGCGTTTTGCAGCGTGTCCACGAGGACCGAGCGCTCGATGCCCTTGTCCTTCGCGACCTGGTCGAGGACCATGTTCAGGTTGACGATCGGGGCCTGCGGTGCTGGGGCAGCCATTTCTTCTCTCTCTTTTCTATTCAGTTGTCGGCACTACTCGAACACTGGATCGACGTTCGCCTTGCTGACCTGCGCGTGAGGGACGCGAAAGATCCGTCCATCGACATCCAACACGATCGTTTCGTTGTCGTAACCTTGTAGGATTCCTACAAAAGTCTTCCGGTTCTCGCACTCCGGCAGAGGTCCGAACGTCTTCACCCGAACCCTCTTTCCGGCGAACTTCTGGAAGTGCTCGGGGGTCCTCAGAGGGCGGTCGAGGCCTGGGCTCGACACCTCCAGGTCGTACGCGCCCTGGATGGGATCCTCCACGTCCAGCGCCGCCGACACCGCCCGCGAGATCGAGCTGCAGTCGTCCAGCGACACCCCGCCGCTCTTGTCGATGAAGATCCGCAAGATCTGCCGGCCGCCCGGCCCCCCGAGCTCGACGTCGATCAGCTCCAGCCCCTCCTGTGCGGCGAGCGGAGCCGCGATCTCGCGCACCTTGTTGAGGATTTCGTCTTTCCTTCCCACTGCAACCCCGAAAATAAAAAAGTGGGCCACTGCGGACCCACTTTCGGCTACGGCTCCGAAAATGTGAGGCCGGAGGTAACAGACCGGCCCATGATAGTCAAACAGCGACGGAGGCGACCGTGTTCCTCGCGGCAGCGGTGCAGATGAGATCGGGCAGCGACCGGGCGTCCAACGAAGCGCGCGCCCTCGCGCTTCTCGGGCAGGCGGCCGACCGAGGCGCGGCACTGATCGGCCTTCCGGAGATGTGGGAGCACATCGGACCGGCCCGCGAGAAGCACGCCTTCGCAGGGCCCGTGGACGGTCCGCAGCTGGCGCGCATCCGCGACTTCTGTGCGAGCCGGAAGGTGTGGTGCCTCGCGGGATCGATTGCGGAGGTGGCGCGCGAGGACGCCGGCCGCCGCGGCGGCGGAGGCCGGATCTACAACACGAGCGCGCTGATCTCCCCGGACGGCGCGATCGCCGCGACGTATCGCAAGCTGCACCTCTTCGACGTCGACATCCCCGACGGCGCGCGCTACCGCGAGTCGGAGCAGGTCGCGCCAGGAGACGCAGTCCCGCGTGCGTTGGACACGGTGCTCGGCGTCAAGCTGGGGCTGTCCGTCTGCTACGACCTGCGCTTTCCAGAGCTGTACCGGCAGCTCGACGCCGACGTGCTCTGCGTTCCCGCCGCTTTCACCGCCTACACCGGCCGGGCGCACTGGGAAGTGCTGCTGCGCGCGCGCGCGATCGAAAACCAGGCCTACGTGCTCGCTCCCGCGCAAGTCGGCCGCATCGGGCCGGCGAACGAGAACCGCTTCGCCTGGGGACACGCCTGCCTCGTCGATCCCTGGGGCGAGGTCATCGCCGACGCGGGCGGCGAGGAGGAAGGCATGGCGATCGCCCCCATACATCCGGCGCGACTGTCGCAGGTCCGCCGCGATCTTCCCGCTTTGCAGCACCGCAGACGCGATGTGCTTTGATTGACGGACTTGCGATCCCGGGTAAGGTCGATTCGACCTTCTCGGGGGCAAATCGCATGCATCTTCGCAAGCTGTTCGTGATCGCCGCCGCAAGCTTGTGCTTCGCGGCCGCAGCGATGGCCCAGTCCGACGCGGCACCGCCGTCCCAGCCCGACGCGAGCGCGAAGCCGCCGGCGAAGCCCGCGAAGAAAAAGAGGACGAAGAGCGGCAAGAAGAGCGGCAGCAAGAAGACGTCGAAGAACCGCAAGAAGAAGTCGTCCGCGCCAGCTGCCGCCGTCCAGCCCGTCGAGCCGATCGTGCCCGACGACGGCGAACCGCCGCAGCTCACGCACCAGCCGGTCGCCGCGGGAACGCGCGGGAAGCCGCTGACCATCGCCGCGCACGCGGTCGATGCGAACGGCGTCTTCGGGCCCATCCTCTACGTGCGCAAGAGGGGCTTGGGAACGGGCGACTACGTCCCCATCCGGATGATCGCTTCGAAGATCGTGCCCGGCGACTACTCCGTCGACGTCCCCGCGGCGCTGATCAACCTCGACGGGCTCGAGTACTACATCGAGGCCTGGGACACCGCCGGCAACGGTCCGACGCGCGCTGGCTCCTCCGAGGTGCCGATGGCGGTGGCCATCGAGGAGGAGAAGCGAGCGATCGCGCTGCCGACTCTGCCGACCAACGTCACCATCAAGCCCAAGGGAGCGCCGCCGGCCATCACCCATGCCGCGCTGACGCAGGCGCTCAAGGGCAAGCCCGTCGAAATCAATGCGCGGCTGGTGGGCGACACGGGCGTGCAGGGCGCCGCCGTCATGTTCCGGCACGCGGGCGAGAAGGACTACAGGGCGCTGCCGATGGGCAACATCGGCGGCGACGACTACACCGCGACCATTCCCGCGGCGATGGCCACCTCTGATCTCGAATACTACGTCGAGGCGTTCGACCAGTACGGCAACGGCCCCGCCCGGTCGGGGGCACCGAACGTCCCCTACGGCCTCAAGGTGATGGATGCGTCTCCGGCTGCTGTCCCGGCGCCGGCAGCGGCTTCGGTCGCAAGCCGCAGGCGAACGCTGGACGACGAGGATACCGACCGGACCATCATCGGCATCGGGATCGACGGCGGAGCGCCCGGCGGCGGAGGCGCGATGTTGCTCGTGCGGCCGTTCTGGTGGCTGCGCCTCAACGGAGGCCTCGCCTACAACGTCGCCGGGTTCGGCTATCGCGGCGGCATCACGCTGTCCCCTGCCGATTGGGCGGTCAGCCCGACCCTGAACATCGACGCCGGACAATACTTGAGCGGCGACTTGAATAAGTTCGTAACGGTCAACGATTCGAACCCCGCGTTCGTAGGCGCGGTGCGTACGCTGCTCTCGAAGACGACGTACAAGTTCGCCACCGCCCAGGTCGGCCTCGAGTTCGGATCGCAACGGCGATTTGTCTTCTACGTGCGCGGCGGGCTCACGTATTTCGAGAGCTCACTGTCCGGGGCGGAGATCACTGCGGTCGCCCAGTCGAAGAACCCCGACCCGAACAACACGTACAACTTCCGCGGCGATACGAAGTTCTCGGGAATCCTGCCCTGCGCAAGCCTGGGCTTCAACCTCTTCGTCTACTAGCGAGGGGACATGCGGAACCTGAAAGCCATCTCTCTGCTCCTGCTCCCGCTCTTCGGCTGCTTCGCGCAGCTGGAAAACCCGGACATTGCCCTGAGCCACAATCTCTGCGGCGGGACGGCGAACTGCATGCCCGGAGCGCTGCCGCTCGGGCTGATGCAGATCAGCGGGCAGAACACGTTTACCGTCGATTTCGGCGATCAACCACTGCTCCAGCCGTCGACCGCCGTCGGTCCAGCCACGGTGAACACCTCATTGATCCTGGGCGGGGCAGGGATCCAGCTGCAGAACGCGGCGAGTGGCGACTTCTCGCAGGTAGCGACGATCAGCCTCCTGGCCGCCCCGAGCGCGACGACCGACTGCTCGGCGACGGGAAGCAACTGCACGGTGCTGGCGGACTACGACCGCGCCCGCGACGGGGCAGCGAACCAGAGCATCACGCTCCGGGGACGCGGGGTCGACCTCATCACCTTCATTTCGAGCACCTCGCACTCCATGAACCTTCAGCTCCAGGCCAGCGGCACGGGGCCGAGCGGCGCCTGGAACGCCGACGTTTCCATGGACATGGGCCTGAAAGCACGAGCGAACTTCCCCTAGGACTTCAGTAGGATCCAGCCGCCAGGCGGTCGTTTGACAACCCGTCCGGCGGGGGGTTACGGTCCCTCGTGGAGTCCTCCGTAGGCGTCGCATCCAGAGGGGTCGCATCATGGAGATCACCGAGGTGCGGGTCTTTCCCGTCAATGAGGAAAGGCTGAAGGCCTACGTCACCATCACTCTCGACAACTGCTTCGTCGTGCGCGACCTGAAGGTTATCAACGGCAACACCGGCCTGTTCGTGGCCATGCCGGCAAAGCGCCGCAAGGACGGCACCTTCAAGGACATCGCACACCCGTTGAACAGCGAGACTCGCGAGCGGATGGAAAAGGTGATTCTCGCGGAGTACGACCGCGAGCTCGCGCGCGGCACTCCGCCGACCTCCGCCGCGGCGGCAAGCGGGTAGACCCGCCACGCGGCTCGTTGTAGAAGGCCGCGCATGCCCGAATCCGAGTCGGACCTCGTCATCTTTTCCGGGAACTCGAACAAGCCCCTGGTGAAGGAGATTTGCGAGTACCTGGAGATAGCGGTCGGCCGCTGCGACGTGGGCAAGTTCTCGGACGGCGAGATCCAGATCGAGATCGAAGAAAACGTCCGGGGGCGCGACGTTTTTCTCGTCCAGAGCACCTCCACTCCGGTGAACGATCATCTGATGGAGCTCCTGATCATGATCGACGCCGCCCGGCGGGCGTCGGCGTCCTCCATCACTGCCGTGGTCCCCTACTTCGGCTATGCCCGCCAGGACCGCAAGGTCGCGCCTCGCACGCCCATCACCGCACGCCTTGTGGCGGACCTGATCACTTCCGCCGGCGCCGACCGGTTCCTTTCCATGGACCTGCATGCAGGGCAGATCCAGGGCTTTTTCGACATGCCTTCCGACCACCTCTACGCTTCACCGATCCTCGTCGAGGACATGAAGCGCAAGTACGGTTCCCGGCCGGACGAAGTGGTCGTGGTCAGCCCGGACGCAGGTGGCGTCGAGCGTGCTCGCGCATTCGCCAAGCGTCTGGGGGCAACGCTCGCCATCGTCGACAAGCGGCGGCCGAAGGCCAACGTCGCGGAAGTGATGCAGATCGTCGGCGACGTCCGGGGCAAGACCGCCATCCTGCTGGACGACATGATCGACACCGCCGGCACTCTCGCGCTGGGCGCCAAGGCCCTGGCCGAATCCGGCGCGCGCCGGATCGTCGCCTATGCCGTCCACCCCGTCCTCTCCGGGCCGGCGGTGGAGCGCATCCAGGCCTCGAACATCGAGGAAGTGGTGGTCACCAATACGATTCCGCTGCGGGACAACGCGCTGGCTTGCAGGAAGATCACCCAGCTCTCCGTGGCGAAGATCTTCGGCGAGGCCATCCGCCGCATCCACAGCGGTGATTCGCTCAGCTCCCTGTTCATCTGATTTCCTGGCGCCGCAAACCGGCGACGCGTCAGCTGGACTGGTCGAGGTGCTCGCGAAGCGAGGCGTGCCGGCGCACGATCGCATCCGAGATCGAGAAGATCGTCTCCTTCCATGCGCTCGCGCGGACTTCCGCCGCGGTCAATGGGGACGCCGCCTCGGGACCAGGTGGCATCGAGTCGGCGGCATCGATGAGGGTCGTCACGTACTCATTTCCCCGCGCCCAGATCTCCATGGAGACGATCAGGCGGTCTTTGCTCTGGGCGCGCTCGCTCAAATCGCCTATGAACAAGGTAACCTTCACGCGCGGCTGCGGGTGACCTGGCGTGACGACCGTCGTGAAGAACGCGGTGGGAACATCGCTCCCGGGCTCAAAAACGCTTCCGACCAGCTGGCGCGTTTCCCGGCCGCAGCAGCGACACGGAGCAGTCCTTGCTTCGGTCTTGCCGAAGACCCATTCGGCCATCGAGCCCAATGAACCACGCGGTGCCGGAGAACTCAACGCGCGCGGGAATCGTTCGGGAACGGCGCGCATCGACTCCTGGGCATGGGAGATCTCATCCTGCAGCACGGTCAAGCCGTGCTGTTCATCGTCAGCCTGATCGCGCAGCTCGGAGCGCCGGTTCCGATGACGCCCTTGCTCCTTGCCGCCGGAGCCCTGGCCAAGGAAGGCCAGCTGTCGTTCGCGAGCGTCGTCGCCATCTCGATGGCTGCCTCCGCGCTGGGCCATCTCGTCTGGTACGAAGCTGGACGGCGGCGCGGCACGGCGGTGCTCCGGCTGATCTGCCGCATCTCGCTCGAGCCCGATTCCTGCGTCCGCCGGACGGAAGATTTCTTCGGCCGGCATGGCGGCCGCGCGCTCGTCGCCGCCCCCTTCGTTCCGGGTCTGGGCGCGGTGGCTCCGCCGCTCGCGGGAATGGCGGGGATGCCGGTCGCACGATTCTTGTTGCTGGACTCGCTCGGCGCATTGCTCTGGTCGGCGCTCCTCGCCGGCATCGGGTTCGTGGCCGGACCGGAGCTGATGGCACTCGTCCAGGTCGGGCTGCGATTCGGCGCGTGGCTCGGGCTGGCTGCCGGCGTCGTGGTCGGCGCTTGGCTGGGATGGAAGATCGCCCAGCGCAGCGCCGTGGCGCGTGCCGTGGTGGTGCCGCGCATCGAGGCTGACGACCTGCGCTCCCGACTCGGTTCCAGCGACCCGCCACTGGTGGTCGACCTGCGGAGCGAGATGACGCGCGGGGAAGAGTCGATCCCTGGCGCGCATCCGGTCGCGCCCCGCGAGTTGCCGCGCTGGGCGCAGGGAATTCCGCGCGACAAGGAGATCGTCGTCGCCTGTGATTGACCCAACGAGGTCTCGAGCGCCCGGGCGGCGCTCACGCTGATCGAGCTGGGCTACCTGCGGGCACGCGCGCTGCGCGGGGGAGTGCAGCGATGGCGAGCGCTCGGATTCCCCCTCGCGCCCGCCCCGGTTGTACCCCTTCCCCTCCCTGCGGCCCCTGCCTTGCGGCCCGGGTAACGGGGCGGTCACGTCAATCGTTCCGCGGCGCAAGCGCCGCGGTGCTTGCTTGCGCCGCGGTGCGGTGCATGCTAAAAGCCCGCGCTCTTTGAAGTTCGGGCGATCCAGCGAACCCCGGCACCGTCAATCCCATGCACGCGCCCGCCCGGCGCGGCGGCGGAGTCCGGACACGAAGGAGAAGTCATGGCGAATGACGTCAGCACGCTCACCGCCCAGAAGCGCGACCAGGCGGGCAAGGGCCCCTCGCACCGCCTGCGGGGCAAGGGCCTGATCCCCGCCGTCTGCTACGGCCCGTACGAGAAGCCGCTCCACGTGGCGGTGGATCCGGAGGCGATCAAGAAGGCCATCGCCACTCCGCACAAGTTCAACACGGTGATCAAGCTGCAGGTCGACGGCGGCGAGACGCGCACGGTGCTCTTCAAGGACTTCGAGAAGGACCCGGTCGACGGCCACATGCTCCACGCGGACTTCCTGGAAGTGCGCATGGACAAGGACGTGGTGGTGAACGTACCGGTCATCCTCAGCGGCAAGCCCGAAGGCGTGACGGCCGGCGGCATCCTGCAGCAGGTCGCACGCACGCTGCCGGTGCAGTGCAAGCCCAGCGACATTCCGGAGAAGATCGAGGTCGACGTCTCCGCCCTGAAAATCGCCGAATCGCTCCACATCAAGGACGTGAAGATGCCGGCCGGCGTCCAGCTCAAGGTGCGCGGCGACCAGACCATCGCAGTGGTCAACGTGCCCGAGAAGGAGGAGGAGGCGCCGAAGCCGGCCGCCGTCGCCGCCGTTCCCGGTGCGGAGGGTGCTGCCGCTCCGGCGGTCCCGGGCGCCGCGGTGCCTGCCCCGGGTGCTCCGGGCGCGCCGGGGGTGCCGACCGCTGCTCCTGCCGCGGCCGGAGCGAAGGCCCCTGCCGCCGACAAGGGCGCCAAGAAGTAAGCGGTGCGCCTCCTCGTCGGCCTCGGGAACCCGGGCCCGAAGTACGAGCGCACCCGTCACAACGTCGGCTTTCGCGTCGCCGCGGAGGCGGCGCGAAAACTCGGCGCGGCGCTCGGATCGGACTCCCGCTGGAACGCGCTGGTCGGAAAGGCGCAGGACATCGCGGTGCTGCTTCCGCAGGCGTACATGAACGTGAGCGGCGAAGCGGTGGCGCAGGCGGCGCGGTTCTGGAAGGTGCTGCCGGAGGGAATCGTGGTGGTGCACGACGAAATCGACCTGGAGTTCGGACGCATCCAGGTGAAGCAGGGCGGCGGCGACGCGGGGCACAACGGGTTGCGCAGCATCCGGGAGCATCTCGGTACCGGCGAGACCCTGCGGGTGCGATTCGGGGTGGGCAGGCCGCCGGAGCAGTGGGAAGGCGCGGACTGGGTGTTGGCAAGATTCTCCTCGGAGGAGGAGGCGGCTTTGAAGGAGCTGGTACCGCTCGCGGCCGAGGCGGCGATTGCGGCGCTGGTGCAGGGAAGTGCGGTGGCAGCGAATCGGTTCAACAGAAAGCCGAAGTGAACCTCGCTCCCGGCGTGTCCGGGGGCTTTACCCATGAGGGTGATGTGATGCAGCAGACGGAGACGCAGAGCACCGGTGGGGTCCCGCAGCACGCCCCGGGCACCAGGTTGCGCGAGTACGAGACGATCTTCCTCGTCCGGCCGGACCTCGCCGAGGATCTGGTGGACAAGATCGTCGAGCGCATGCGCGGCATCGTCCACCGCGACGGTGGAAAGGTGATCAAGGTCGAGAACTGGGGCAAGAAGAAGACCGCGTTCGAAGTGAAGAAGAACTTCCGCGCCATCTTCGTCCGGTTCCTCTACCTCGGCGACACCCGCGCGGTGGCGGAGTTCGAGCGCAACCTGCGCATGACCGACGACGTGATGAAGTACCAATCGGTGAAGATCGCCGACGACGTCGATGCTTCCAGCCGCGCGGTGGAAGCGGACGTGAAGCTCCCGGGCGATCCGGAGATGCCGGAGCGGATGGCGCGCGAGCCGGAACCGTTCGGCGGCGCGGAATTCGGCGGCCGGCGCGACGAACTTGCGGACGAAAGCGAGCTCCCTCCCGAGGCGGAGTAAGGAACCATGAGCGACATGAAGAAGGAGATGGCGTTCGGCGAACGCTCGGGCGGCGGCGGCAGGGGCGGAGGGCGCGGCGGCGCCGGACGCGAGGACCGGGGCGGCGGCGACATGGACCGTGGGGGAGGCCGCGGATTCGGTCGCCGCAAGGTCTGCCGCTACTGCGCCGACAAGAACCTGAAGGTCGACTACAAGAACGCGGCCGACCTGAAGTACTTCGTCACCGAGCGCGGCAAGATCGTGCCGCGGCGGATCTCGGGCAACTGCGCCCGGCACCAGCGCGAGGTGGCCACGGCCATCAAGCGCGGCCGCCAGGTAGCGCTCTTGCCCTTCACCATCATGCAGCACCAGTAGGAGGCGCGCAGATGAAGGTCATCCTGACGAAAGACCTGGACAACCTCGGCCGCGCCGGCGCGCTGGTCGACGTGAAGACGGGATACGGGCGCAACTACCTGCTCCCGCGCAACCTCGCGGTGCTGGCGACGGCGAAGAACATCCGGCAGCTCGAGCACCAGAAGGCCGGCATCCTGGCGCGCGCGTCCAAGGAGAAGCAGAACATGACCGCGATGGCGCAGAAGCTCTCCGTCATCGAGGTCAGGCTGACCCGGAAGGTCGGCGAGCAGAACAAACTGTTCGGCTCGGTCACCTCCAAGGACGTGCACGAGCAGCTCGTCTCGCAGGGGTATCAGATCGAGCGCAAGCAGGTGCACCTGCCCGACCCGCTCAAGGAAGTGGGGACGCACGAGGTGGAGGTGAAGCTGCATCCGGAGGTGGTGGCGAAGGTGAAGGTCACCATCGCGCCGGAGGCGTAGGACACCGGCTCTTCGAAGCCTCGGGGACAGCATTTTCATGGTGTCCCCTCCTCTGGGGTATGCTGGCGCGCCTTCATGCGGATGCTGCTCGCCATCGCCGGCCTCGCAGGCGCACTGCACGCCGCCCCCCATCGCAAGGCGCCGCGCGCCGATGTGGCCGGACCTTCGTCGCGACCCGTTTCCGCGCGGCCGGACGCGACGACGCCGCTCCCCGCCGACACTGCGCCGCCGGCCCCTCTGGCGCAGCGTCCGGCTCCCGCGCCGCCCCAGGTCTCGCCGCGGCGCTTCGGCCGCTTCGACCTGGACATGCCGTTCGCTCAGTTCCGTGCTCTGCCGGATCTGGCCGACTGCGCGCCCGCGCTCGCGGCGCCGACCGGCCATGCGGAATGCGCGCTGCCGAAGGCGCCCGACAATTTGTCGCGCGTGCAGCTCGCCTGGGAGGAAGGGCGCAACGGCGGTGACCTCACCGCCCTGCGGCTGCTGTTCGACCCGCAGCTCGCGCCCCCGCTGACGGACCTGGAGTGGCAGCTTACGCGGGGGTGGGGCCCGCCGCTCCTCGAGCAGCTGCGCCGCGACCGCGACCAGAAGTTCTTCACCCTGCAGTGGGAGGACGGCGAGCACCGTGCCACGGTGGAGGCGCAGGCGCCGCGCGATCAGCCCTCCCGCGCCACCGCCGTCGTCCTCGAACGCAAGCAGGTGCCGCTCTCCGGCGAGTTCAGCGCGCTGCATCCGCGGGCGTTTCCGAACTTCCGGGTGCGGTGGATCCGTGCTCTGGGGGACGTCGTTGACGCCGGCGCAGGAAGCGATGGGGGAGCAGTCTCCGTCGTGGGTCACGCAGCGCAACTACGTCGGGATCTGGAAGCTCGAGCCGGCCACGCCTACCCGGCCCCGGCGGTGGAAACCGCTCTGGGAGCGGGTCACCGGCGGAGACGACGAGGAACCGCCCCAGCGCGTCCTCTACGTCGACATTCGCGACGTCACCGGCGACGGCGTCGCCGACCTGGTGGTCGAGCTGTCGTGCGAGACGTGCGGCGCCACGGCCGACGAGGTGATCGTGAAGACCGTGCGCGCCGGCAAGCTGGTGGACCTCCTCTCCAAGCGCGACCTCTACCGGGCGCAGGTCGAGCTCGCCCCGGGGCGAGTGCGGATCCGGGAGCCCGAAGGCGAGGACGACCAGGGGCTCACCGTCAGCACGTACGCATACGATCGCGGCAAGGGCGCGTTCGTTCTCGCCCGCGAGGAGCGGGCGCCGGCGCCGCCGCGCTGACGTGGTACCTTCGGGCGATGGGAAAGAAGCCGCCGCTGCCGCCGTGGCTCGAGCACGCCGCGCTGGTGAAGAAGAAGATGAAGGAGCGCGGCTTCAAGATGGCGGACCGGGTGCAGATCTGCGAGCGGTGCGAGGAGTACGCGGAGGAGACCTGGACGCTCAAGGGCGGCCAGGGGATGGGCGGCCGCGACATCTGCGCGTGCATGAACTGCGGGCGCGCGCGGAGCTGGAAGGGGCAGGGTCCGGCGCGCACGGTGGAAGAGCCGTTCGATCTGATGGGATTTCTGGGGATCCTGCCGCTCTGATTATCTCAGTGCCTTGCGCAGCTCCGCGGCTCGCCGGCGGACCTTCGGGTCGCCGGTCTCGAGCTCCACCGATGCCAACCGGTTGCGGAGCGCGGGCGGCGCCTTGAGCGTCCCCGCCTTGTGCATCTCTTCGAGGCGCGACAGGGCCTTGTCCACCGTGTCCTCGTCCGGATGGCCGAGGAGGCGATCCAGCAGCCGCGGGTCGGCGGGCATGTCGTTCTTCTTCAGATAGTCGGTCGCGGCGGCATAGAAGGCCTTCGGATCCTCGATGGCGAAGAGCTTCTTGCGCTCCTCGTCGCCTTCCTCGGTCCCCTCGCCACCTTTCCCGCGCAGGTGCTCGGGAAGCGGCGCCCCGCCGGAGAACAGACGCTCGAGGTTCGTCTTGTACTTCGTATACCCGGTGCTGCGCTCGAACGAGTCGCGGTCGCGCTGGTCGCGGCGGGTGGGGCCGCCCCGATCGCGCATCTTGTCGATTTCACGCCAGCTTCTCTTCTGCCGCGGCCGGTCGTCGTCAGTCACAGGCGCTCCACAGGAATCCACAGGATAACAAGATTGCGCTTCACAGGCTTCTTGGGCGAGGGACTGTCAGACCCTCATGCGCAGGATGGACCTGTGAGCGTTCCCGCCAACGTCGTCGCCCTGCCCCACGGCCGCGTGCCGCCTCACAATCTGGACGCGGAGAAGAGCCTCCTCGGCGGCATCCTGCTCGACACCGAGGCGTTCCCCGAGGTGGTCGAGATCGTCCGCGCGGAGGAGTTCTACCGCGACGGACACCGCAAGGTCTTCGAGGCGATGAGCGCGCTGTTCGGCAAGAGCCAGCCCATCGACCGCATCACCGTCAAGGACGAGCTGACGGCCATGGGCGCGTTCGAGGCCGTTGGCGGCGACGAGTTCATCGACCTGCTGGACAAGATCGTCCCCACCGCGGCGAACCTCGCCTACTACGCGAAGATCGTCCACGAGAAGGCGCTGGCGCGCCGCCTGATCGAGGCGGCCAGCTCCATCGCCCAGCTCGGATACGAGCAGCACGGAGACGTCGGCGAGTTCGCCGACGAATGCGAGCGCCGCATCTTCGCCGTCACCGAGCAGCGCAACGCGGTGAGCTTCGTGCACGTGAAGCCCATCATCGCCGCCACCTTCAAGAACATCGAGGCGCTCTACGAGCGGCAGGAAGAGATCACCGGCATCCCCACGGGCTTCGCCGACCTCGATCGGCTCACCAGCGGCTTCCAGCCCGGCGACCTCGTGATCCTCGCGGCGAGGCCCAGCATGGGGAAAGCCCAGCCGCTGAACGCCCCGGTCCTGACGCCTTCCGGCTACGTTCCGATGGGAACCATTCAAACTGGGTCTCTGGTGATCGGCGCCGACGGGGAGTCCCATCGGGTCCTTGGCGTCTATCCTCAAGGTGACAAACAGGTCTTTCGCCTCCGCTTCACCGACGGCGCCACTGTCGAATGCTGCGATGAGCACCTGTGGTTTACGACGTCCCGGCTGGAGAGCCGCAGACCAGGCGGCGAAGGATCGGTCAAGACACTTGCGGAGATTCGCCGCACGCTCCACGTCGCCGGAGAACCGGGCCGCCTCAATCACAGGATCCCTATCGTTGCTCCAATCAAGTTCGCAACTCGACAGCAGCCACGCCTTCTTCCGCCGTACCTCCTCGGACTCCTTCTAGGCGACGGCAGCTTCCGCAATTTCAGCGTGCGATTCGACGGCGCGGAAGCCGACGTGCACGACCGGTTGCGTGCACACTTGCCTGAGTCGGATTCCGTGTCCGTCAACGGCATCACCGCTCGCGTGCGGCGGCGATCCGGCGAGCCGACGGAGAAGATGCACCGTCTCCTCGGTGCTCTGGCAGCGGCCGAGGACGCCGGTCACCGCCCAAGCCTCGCCGAGCTTTGCGAGGCGACCGG
The DNA here is from genome assembly GCA_005879535.1 of Deltaproteobacteria bacterium. Lineage (NCBI taxonomy): Bacteria > Pseudomonadati > Myxococcota > Myxococcia > Deltaproteobacteria bacterium. The sequence goes on from VBKI01000068.1 coordinate 73,881, forward strand.
CACAACGAGTGCGGTCGTGGTTCACGGCCGGCTGGTGAGCCTGCGCGCGAAGGGATTCGTGGACTGGCAGCCAAATCAGAAGCGAGGTGTACGCCTGACAGACGCAGGAAGACGTCGTGCAGCCGAACCCTGTCCGTCACCGCGCCGCGCTTCGACAACCCGGTTGGCACTCGAGCACTATGGGCTCTACGGATTGAGCAGCGACGAGAAATTCATTCCCGACGACTATCTCCATGCGAGCGTCGCTGAGCGGCTCGATCTGCTTCGCGGCCTTCTCGACACGGATGGCCACGTCATCGTTCCGGGAGGCCGCGCCGTTGAGTTTACGGTCACCTCCGAGCGGCTCGCGGATGGCGTCGTGTGGCTCGTCCGCTCACTGGGCGGAATCATCTCGCGACGCGAGAAGGTCACTTCATACCAATATCGGGGCGAACGCCGAGTTGGATTACCGGCCGTCCGGGTTCGCCTCTGGTTCCCGAATGGGATCGTTCCAGTCAGTTCGAAGAAGCATGTCGCGCGATGGGACACCACTGCCGATCGATTCGTCGGCAGATTCATCGAGTCAGTCGAGCTGATCGGAACGAAGCCCTGTCAGTGCATCTTCGTCGATAGCGACGATCACTTGTACGTCACGTCCGATTTCGTCGTCACCCACAACACCGCGTTCTGCCTGAACATCGCGAGCCACGTGGGGTGCCATGCGCAGTATCAGAACAAGCGCTGCGGTGTAGGCGTCTTCTCTCTCGAAATGCCGAAGGAACAGCTGGTGATGCGCATGCTCTCCAGCGAGGCACGCGTCGACTCGCAGCGCATCCGGACGGGCAAGCTGATCGAAAGTGACTGGGCCAAGCTGGCGCAGGCGGCAGGCGTCCTCGCGGACGCGAACATCCACATCGACGACTCGCCAGCCATCTCCGCCCTCGAGCTTCGGGCGAAGTGCAGGAGGTTGTTCGCGAGGTACGAGAACAGCGAGCAGCCCATCCGGATGATCGTCGTCGACTACCTCCAGCTGATGCGGGGCAACGAGCGCATCGACAGCCGCGAACAGCAGATCGCCGAGATCTCGCGCTCCCTGAAATCGCTGGCGAAAGAGCTGAGGATTCCCGTCCTCGCGCTGTCGCAGCTCAATCGATCCCTGGAAAAACGCCCCGACAAGCGACCGATGATGAGCGACCTGCGCGAGAGCGGCAGCCTGGAACAGGACGCAGACACCATCCTCTTCATCTATCGGGAGGAGGTCTACGAGAAGGACAAGGAGGACGTGAAAGGCGTCGCGGAGATCAACATCGGCAAACAGCGCAACGGCCCCATCGGCACGGCGAACCTCGCATTCATCCACGAGCACACGCGGTTTGAGAATCTGGCGAGGGAGTATTAGCACCGCGCACTCCCGTGCGCGGGCGCTGTCTACACCTCCCCGCTCGCTCCCCCTCCCCCAGATCGCCCCCCGCCGCCGCCCGAGAAGCCACCACCTCCGCCGCCCCCCCATCCGCCCCCGCGCCCGCCGCCGGTCACGACGGTGACCTGCTTCCGCGGCAGCACTTTGTCGTACTCGCGGCGATACCCACATGCCCGATTGGTACAGATCTGCGTGACGTGCGCGAGCCCCTGGCTCCAGTACGTCGGCGGTGCGATTAGGTCCTCGTCGATCACCATCCACGACCCGTCCCGCGGACATTTGTGCGCCCGGATCGATGCCCAGATGACGGCGTTGACGATCAGCCCGACCACCAGCGCCAGCCAGCCGGCGCCGCTGTTCATCGCCAGGAGCGAAAGCACGGAGCCTCCCGCCAGGCCGGCGCCGGCGAGCTGGGTGCGCCTCCCCGGGAACTGGCGCCGCGCGGCACTGGAACCGAGCAGGATGGCGAACCCCGCCATGCAAAGGATGGTGATGCCGAGGCCGCCGTAATTGGCCGGGCCGGCATAGCCGCGGATGCCGACTCCGGTGCCGCGGCGCGGTCCGTCCCTCGCGGGCGCCGCGTCTCCTCCTGCGCCAGCATCCTTCTCGAGAATGGCCGCCACCGCGTCGACGACGTGCGTGGCGGCGCCCGAGTAGTCATCGTTGCGCATGTACGGAAACGCTTGCTGCGTCCGGATCTGACCTACCTTGCCGTCCGGGAGGATCCCTTCGAGGCCATATCCGACCTCGATGCGAATCTTGCGATGTCCCGCAGCGCCGGGGACGAACAGGACCAGCAGTCCGTCATCGCGCTTGACGCCGTGGCCGAGGCCCCACTTCTTGAACAGGGCAACGGCATAGTCCTCCAGCGAATCGTCCGCCAACGCGGACTCGGGCACCGTGCACACCGCGATCTGCGCGATCCCGGCGTGGTCGAGCCGGCTCGCCACGGCGGTGACGTGCGCCACGGCATTGGCATCGAGCAGATGCGCCTGGTCGACGATGTAGCCGGTGAAGTCGGGAAGGGAAGCCGCCAGAAGCAGCGCGAGCACCATGCCGGAACAATAACGCGATTCAGACGGCGAGGTGCGCAAGCGTGCGGGCGAGCCGCGATGCCGCCATCTGGCTCGGCAGCTCGATGACCGGCACCTGGGCGCCCTTGGCCTCGCTCCGCAGCGCCTCCAGCTTCTTGCCCGGCTTCTGGTCGGGGTCGAGCAGGACCAGGTCGGTATGCTTGGTGCCGATGCGCGCCGCGGAGGCCCTGGCGGTACGAACGTCGCAGGCGCTCTTGAGCGTGCGCGACACCTCCCGCAGCCAGCGCGTGTCGTCGGAGACGAGCAGCACGCTCGGTCGCGACGACGGCGGATGCAGCGGCAGCTCGATGAAGAAGCGCGAACCATTCCCGGCGCTGCTCTCTGCCCAGATCTCGCCGCCGTGCCGCTCGGCGATTTCGCGGGCGATGCGCAGCCCGCGCCCTGGGCCCAGGCCGGCGATGAGCTTCGGCAATTCCGTCGGCGCAATCCCGTCGCCCTGATCCTTCACCGACAGGCGCACGAACCGCGGGCTGGCGCGCCAGGCCTCCGCCTCGACCACGCCGCCGCGCGGAGAGAAGCGGATGGCGTTGGCGATGAGGTTGTCGAGGACGCGGGCGAGGAGCTGTCCGTCGGCGCGGATCTCCACCGGCCGCGAGGGTGGCACCGCCGTCAGCGTCACGCCCTGCTGCGTGGCCAAGGCCTGCGCCTGCGCAACCGCCGCTTCGACCAGACCGCCCAGATCGACCGCGCCGATGGCGAGCACGTCGCGGCTTCGCTGCTTCGCGGCCTCGAGAATCCGCTCCGCGAGCTGCATCGCGCGCAGCCCCTGTCGCGCGCAGGCCGCGGCGCAAGCGCGCTGCGCCGCGGTGAGCGAGCTGTCACGCGCGAGCAGCTCCGCATTGCCGATCACCGCCTGGAGCGGGCTCCGCACGTCGTGCGCGGCGTCCGCCAGGCCCGCTTCCAGCGCAGTCACGCGCTCGTTGAGCCGTTCGACGCGCGAGACCAGATCCAGTCTTTCCAGCACGGCGCGAAGCCTGCGGAAGAGGAGCTCGGGCTCGCCTGGCACGACCACGTCATCGGCGCCGGCAGCGAAGTACGCCGCTCCCGGAGTGCCAAGCACCACGAGCCAACCCACCCGCCCGCGGAACTGCGTCAGATCCGTGCCAGGGTCGACGGCGACCAGCACCTCGGCGCGCGAGCTGCCGTCGTCCAACTCGGCGGGAATGCCGCCGCGCGTAAGACGGGTACAGAGCCGGCGCGCCTCGGTGGGCGGAGCGGCGACGCGGACCCGGATGGTCTGGCCCAACGGCATCGGACTCCAGAGGAAAAAGCAGCGTGCGACCCTGGATTTTACCGCCTGCGGGAGAGGCCCGCCAACGGCCGGCGCTCAAGCCCGGACGGCCGCGACCAGATACTCGCGATTGCCTGCAGGGCCCTTCACGGGCGACTCGATCGATCCCTGCACCGCAAGCCCAAGTTTGCGGAACTCATCGGCGATCTCGGAAACGACACGGGCATGTACGGCGCGGTCGCGGACCACGCCACCTTTGCCTACCTCCGCCCTGCCCGCTTCGAACTGCGGCTTCACCAGCACGCACGCCCATGCGTCCGAAGGCCGCAGCGCGGCCACCAGCGCGGGCAGGACGAGCTTGAGCGAGATGAACGAGACATCGGCAACTGCCGCGGCGCACGACTCCGGCAATCTCAGCTCGCGGGCATTGATCCGCTCGTGCAGCACGACGCGCGCGTCCGCGCGCAACCTCGCGTGGAGCTGGCCATAGCCGACGTCCACCGCATGGACGCGCAGCGCGCCGCGCTGCAGGAGCACGTCGGTGAATCCTCCGGTGGAGGCGCCTAGATCGACGCAGATCCTCCCTTCCACGGGAAGCGCGAAGTGGTCGAGCGCCTTCTCCAGCTTGAGGCCGCCCCGCGACACGTAGCGCAGCTGCTCCTTCACCCGCAGCTCCACGAATTCATCGAGGAGGTGCCCCGGCTTCTCCACGCGGTGATCGCCGGCGATCACGCTCCCGGCGAGGATCAACGCCTGCGCACGGCTGCGCGACTCGGCCAGTCCGCGCCGCTGCACCAGCACGTCCGCGCGGACCTTCATCGCCGCTGTTCGGGCGTGGCCGGACTCGCGGGCCCGATGAGCTGGGCGATGCGGGCGAGCAGGCGCTCCATGTCGATGGGCTTGCTGAAGTAGTCGGAAGCGCCAGCGGCAAGGCCGGTGCGGATGTCGTTGGCGGTCTTCTTCGCGGAGATGAAGATCACCGGGATGTCACGGAACTCGTCGTTCTTCTTCACCGCGCGGCAGAGCTCGAACCCGTCGATCCAGCTCATCATCACGTCGAGCAGGATCAGGTCGGGCCGGTCCACGTGCAGGGTGGAGATGAGCCGCAGGCCGTTCGCCGCCTGCGAGACCTCGTAGCCCTCGAGCTCGAGCGCCATCTTCAGCATCTCGCGCGTCTCGCGGTCGTCGTCGACGATGATGATCTTCTTCCGCCCTGCCATGCTGTTCTCTCTGACGCGCGAACCACGGAGCGCGATTTATTTCTCCTGACCGGAGAACGGCGCCGTCCGGTCCCCCTCCAGAAGCACCTCCACCTTGCGCTCCGCCTCCTCCAGCTTCGCTGCGCCGGCCCGGGCGAGGCGGATGCCTTCCTCGAACGCGGCGATCGATTCCTCCAGCGACAACCCGCCCCCTTCCAGGCGCTCCACCACCTTGCCGAGGCGCGAGACGATCTCCTCGTACTTCTCCGAGACGGGTTGTGCAGTCGCATCGGCCACGCGAGTCCTCTAGCACCGGGTGCGCGTCAGTTCTACTCGTTCTTCTTCTCGATGACTTGTGCGGAGAGCTCGCCCTCGTGCAGCCGGACGCGTACCCGCTCGCCAGCCCGGACCTGCGCGGCCTGCAGCAGCGCGCGCCCCCGTTCGTCGAACGCCACTGCGTATCCGCGGGCGAGGACCTTCAGCGGGGAGAGCGCGTCCAGGCGCGCGGTCAGCCCTCCGTACCGGTGCCGCCGCGCCGCCAGCGCGCGGCCGGCCAGCGCCTTCAGTTTCTGCTCCAGCCGCGCAACCTCCCGCTCGAGGCGGTGCAGCCTCTCGCGCGGGTGCTGCGCCTGCAGCCTCTCGCGCAGCGCCCGCAACATCTGCTGGCGACTGGCCAGATGGTCGTGGAACAGGTCCTCGAGACGCTGCCGCGCGCGATCGAGGCGCAGCTTTCGATCGCCGATCAGCCGCCGCGGATCGGCGACGCGGGCGCGAAGCTTGTCGAGGTGTCCCCGCTTCCGCTCCAGCTGCGCGCGCATCGCCCGCCCCAGCCGCGCCTTGCGCTGGGCCAGATCCGCCACCAGCTCGTCTTTCACGCGCGCGATCAGCTCAGCCGCGGCGGTCGGTGTCGGCGCGCGCACGTCCGCGCAGTAATCGGCGATGGTGACGTCGATCTCGTGGCCGACCGCGCTCACCGTGGGGACCGGACACCCACAGAGGGCGCGCGCCACCACCTCCTCGTTGAACGCCCAGAGATCCTCGAGGCTGCCGCCGCCGCGGGTGACCACCACCACGTCGACCCGGGGCTGCTTCGCGGCGCGCACGATCCCGCGCGCGATCTCCTGCGGGGCCCCCTCGCCTTGGACGCGCGCTGGCACGATCAGCACCGCGAGATTCGGATGCCGCCGGTGCAGGACGCGAAGAAAATCGTGCACCGCTGCCCCGCTCGGGCTGGTGACGACCGCGACCCGACGGGGCAGGAACGGCAGCTTCCTCTTGCGGGCCGCCTCGAAGAGCCCCTCCTTCTGGAGGCGCTCCTTCAGCTGCTCGAACGCGATCTGCAGCGCGCCCGCTCCGAGCGGCTCGACGGTGTCGCAGACGAGCTGGTAGCGGCCCTGCGGCTCGTACACGGCGAGCCGGCCGCGGGCCACAATCGAGAGTCCGTTCTGGACGGTGAATCGAAGCCGCCTCGCCTCGGTCCGAAAGAGCACCGCGTCGAGACAGGCCTCGGCATCCTTGAGCGTGAAGTACAGATGGCCGCTGGAGGGGGAGCGCAGGTTCGACACCTCGCCTTTTACGAGGACCGAGGGAAACCGGCCTTCGAGAATGACCTTCAGCTCGCGCGTCAGCTCGGAGACGGAATAGACGCGGGGGCCGTTGGCGCGCTTGCCGAACAGATCGAATTGACCCGCTGAGGTGGCCGGTTTCGGGGGCAATCGCTCCGGCATTACCGCAGCCCCCTCCCGTGCAATCTCTCGAGCCAGCGCTCCGCCTTCTCCGCCAGTTCGTCTCCGGCGGGCAGGGCGCCGGCGACGCGCGCGAAGCCGTTGCGCGCCGCCTCCGGCTCCTCGTCCTTGGCCACGTAAGCGCGCAGGTAGATTTCCCTGACCCGTTCCACCACCCGCTCCATCTCGAGACGCGCAGTCGCGTTCTCGGGATCGCTCTCGAGCGCCGCGCGGAGATGGGCGGCTGCGCGCGGCAGATCCTCTTCCGAGCGGAGCTCGCGGGCCGCCAGCAGATGTCGCTCGGCGAGGGCGCGCTTGCCGTCGCCTTCCGGGACGCCCGCTGCCTCTGACGCGGACGCCACCGCCGGAACTTGCGACCCTCGCGAAAAGTGCGACGGCTTCGCGGGTGCCGCGGACACGGTCACCGTCGTGGCGTTCTCCGGCATGACAGCCGCTGGTCCCGCAGCCGGAGCATCTGTCTCGAAGGACTGTAGAGCGCGCGCGATTTCGGCGTCCGACCCGTCCAGTTCCGCGGCGACCATCAGCGCTGCCCTCGCCTCGCGGCGCCGCTCCTCCTTGAGCAGCGCGATCCCCTCTTCGAGCTTTTGCCGCGCGAGGGCGTGCAGGCCGTTGCGTCGCTGCTCCGCTTCGGCCTCGTCGAGAGCCCGTTGGCGCCGGATGAACGCGGCAGCGACGATGAAGACGACAGCCAGCGCAATCGCGCCGTGAAGGGAAACGCGGCGTCGCCGCGCCACCGATCGTGCCGACCGTTCGGCGGTGTCCCGCCAGACGATGACACCGCCCGCCTCGAGGAAGCGAAGCGCGGTATCTCCAATCGCGATCTCGTCACCGTCGCGCAGCCCGCGCCGCCGCACGACATGCCCGTTGACGCACGTGCCATTCCCCGAGGCACTGTCGACGAGCAGCCAGCCTCTGCTCCTCTGCTCCAGGCGGAGGTGCTGGCGCGAGACGGAGATGTCGGAGATGACGACGGCGTTCCGCGCCGCTCGCCCGACGGTGACGACCGCCCCGACGACGGCGAATTCGCTGCCCTTCGACGGACCGGCGGTGACGAGGAGCCGTGCGTTGGCCGTCCGTCTGGCAGCGAAGGGCGCCGTCGCGTCGACGCTCCCCTTTGCGCACCTCTCCGCGGCGGCAGCGAGCGCTTCGGGCGACGGTCCTCCGGGCGACGTCGGGGCCGGAGGCCGCACGGCGGAAGGGCAGTGTTGCTGGCGAGAGGCGAGACGCGGCATCCGTTTCACCGTATCACTCGGCGCCAAAGTCGGGCTGGGAAGACACGACGCTCTCCTCGGCCCGGTGCCGGCAGCCCGCGGGATCGTCGCCGGGATAGTGGAGCAGCACCTCGCGCCAGGCCCGCTGCGCCCTGTCATGCTGCCCGTACCGCTCGAACCGGGCGGCGATGAAGAGCAGCCTCTCGCATTCGCGGCGGAGATCTCGCTCGCACTCCGAGACGAGGCCGGCCAACTCGTCGCGGAACGGGCCCGCCCCGGTTGCGCCTTTCAGATGTCCGGCCGCGGCGACGAATGCCGCCCACGCGTCGTAGAGGTTGCGGGGAGCGACCCGCCGCTCCGCCAGCTTCCGCCTGCCTCGCTCGTACACGGCGCGGGCCGCCACCAGATCGCCCGACGGTGTCCGAGGTGAGGCTTGTCGCGACCCGCTCGATCTCGCGTCGCCCTGCTCCATCGGGATCGCCTGGCCGGATTCCGTCGCGCAGACGACCGCGATCCCCGCGATCAGGACCGCGAGCGCGACGAGCCCGGCGCGCGCCGGCCGGGAAGTCCCGATCCACGAGCGATGCCACCACCTGATCTGTTCCAGACCGGGACGGAACTCGAAGGTGACCGGTCCGACCGCGATTCGATCGCCTTCGCGCAGCGGCGCGGCCGTGACGACGGCGGCGCCGTTCAGCGCGATGCCGTTGGCCGAGGCGCGATCGGTCAGCACCCACCCGGACGCTTTCCGCTCGATTCGGGCGTGTGTCCTCGAGACGCCCGCGTCGTTGAGCACCACATCGTTGTCCGGCGCCCGCCCGATGCTGACGGATTCTCCCTCGAAGCGGAACCGCTGCCCGCGCCCGCTTCCCGCCGCGATGGTGAGAGCGAAGGACACGTCAGAAGCTCCCGCCGAAGAAGACGTGGTACCCGATCGGTCCGAAGAGGACGAGGAAGAGGGTGGGGAAGATGAAGAAGACGAGCGGCAGCACCAGCTTCACCGGCGCCTCGTTGGCCAGCTTCTCGGCGCGCTGCGTCCGTTCGTTGCGCATCTGCGTGGAAAGCACGCGAAGCACTTTGCCGAGCGGCGTTCCCATCCGGTCGGCCTGCACCAGCGCTTGCACGAAGGAGGTGAGCGGAGGCAGATCGACTCGCCGCGCCAGCTGGCGCAGGGCATCCTCGCGGATCTTGCCCATCCTGAGCTCGCGGATGGCGACGGACAACTCCTCGGCGAGCGGGCCCTTGGGGCCCTTCTCCACCACCTTGGCGAGCGCAGCCGTGAAGTCCAGCCCCGCTTCCACCGCCAGGGTGAGCAGGTCGATCCCGTAGGGCAATCCCCTCACGATCGCGCGCTGGCGCAGCCGCATCCGATCGCGCAACCAGAGCAGTGGATACGCGGCACCCCCAACCAGCCCCAATGACCAGGCGGCAAATCCCAGCCGCAGCCAGCAGGACAGAGCGACGCCGCCGGCGAAGAACAGCACGGCGGCGATCTCCATCAGCGCCACGACCTCGCCCGCGGTGAGCTCCAGCGGGCGGCCGGCTTTCCGGAGCCAGCCGTCGAGCTGGACCAGGCGCAAACGCGGCATCCAGATCTCGTTGCGCGCCGCAAGCCGCGCGATGATCGCCGAGCGGACGATGGCGAGCGCGCCGCGTTCGCTGGACGGCCGTGCATGCTGCCTTTCCGGCTGCGCCGGGGAACGTGCGTACAGTCGCGACGCAGCGAGGAACGCCGTGGCCGCGAACCCGGCGGCGAGCACCGGAGCGACGACCGACAGGATCTGCGGCGCAGGCGCGCTCATACGTCGACACTGACCACGCGGCGGATGGTGAGAAAGCCTGCTCCCTGGAGGAGCACGACGGCGGCGACGAGCAGATAGCCGTACGCGCTCTCGAACATCGGCTCGACGAGGTCGGGACGATACGAGCCGAGGAAGACTCCGACGGCCAGCGGGAGCAAAGCGACGATCACTCCCTGCAGCTTCCCTTGGCTGGTGAGGGCAGCGATTTTCCCCTCGAGCCGGAAGCGCTCGCGGATGGTGGCCGCGATGGCCTCGAACATCTCCGCCATGTTTCCGCCGAGCTGCCGGGCGATGGCCGTCGACGTCGCAACCAGGTTCAGGTCCTCGGAACCGACGCGCCCCGCCATGGCGGCGAGCGCATCATCCAGCGCCGTGCCGAGCTTGACCTCCCGGGTGAAGAGGCCGAACTCGTGACGCAGCGGCGCGGCCGCGTCGCGTCCCACCTGGTCGATGGCCTGCTGCAAGGTCAAACCGGCCCGAAGCGCGTTTGCCATCTGGTGCAGCGCTTCGGTGAGCTGACTCTCGAACCGCCGGATCCGTCTTCGGCGATAGGAGGCGATCGCGAGCCCCGGCGCGAAGAACCCGGCTGACGCCGCCAGCGCGGCACACAAGGGGCCGCCGAGCCACCCGCCGCACGCCGCCAGCAGGAGCATGACCGCGAGGTTCAGTCGCACGACCTGGCCGGGCTCGATGAACAGGAACATGGCGCCGAGGTCGTGCACGGACCGAGCGACGTACCGCAGCTCGTACTGCCGGAAGGCCTTCACCAATACGTCGAACGAGAGCAGCGCGAAGAAGAACACGGATCCCGAGGCGAGCAGGAAGACCGCGGCGGAAGCCATCAGGGCTCCCTCGGGGAAACGGCATCGCTCCGGTTCCCGCGGATGATCTGGATGGTGCGGTACCGCTTCTGCTGCAGCTCGCTCGCGCGGTCACCCGTGAAGAGCACCTTCTGATCGACCACGCTTCGCTTCTCCTGGGAGTCGAGGTCGTCGGGGTTGCGCAACAGCAAGGTCAGCGTGCCCAGCTCCTGGGCGAGAGTGAGCATCTCCGCCTCTTCGGGGAGCGCCAGCACCGTGACCGTTGCGAATCTCTTGTCCTCCTCGGCGACGTACATGGAGTTCGCCGTGATGCGCCCCGTGGCGAGCACCACCACGTTCTGCAGCAGCGTCATGGTCCGTAGCTGCTGCGTCTGTGGATCGCGGAAGCTGCCGATCACGTCGACGTGGTCGTTGGGACGAACCCAGAGCCCGACCGCATTCTTTTCCTGCACGTCGATGGTCACCGCGCGCCCCTTCGGCGTGATCAGCGACGCCAGGTCCGTCTCGCGCGCGGACTCGAAATGGCTGGCCAGGATGGGGTCGCCCGCCTTCAACGGCACCATCACGCGCTGCCCGACGGGGGAGTGCCGCTCCACCGCTCCGTGCTCGTCCGTCCGGATGAAGGATTCGGTGACGAAGGTCGCCGGCATCTCCTTGAAAGCGACCATCGATTCCGTCAGCTCGGTCCCCTCGGCGACGTCCACCTTGGCGCAGAGGACATTGACGGTCTGCCAGCGGTCGCGGACCTTCTGTTCCCGCGAACGGATGGCGCCCCATGCCGTGGCGCCCGCGAGCAGGCCGAGAGCGAGCGCAATGAGGAGAGGGTTCTTGCCCGAGAGCACGCCGCCTCCACAGTAGTTGCGGCGATGCTACGTGGACGCCGGAACCCCCGCGACGGTCATTTGACCGATTCAGCGCTGCGGGTCACTCGCTGCGGGGCGGGCCGCCGGGACGTCAACTTGCCGCAGCGCCCGGGCCGCGGCGGAAATCGCGGTCGTCTCCGACGGGTACGAGCGGACCAACTCGTCGCGCACCTTGCGCGCCTCGTCGAACTGGCCGGCCGCCGAAAGACACTCGACCGCGTGGGCGAGGTTCCAGGCAGCGGTGCTCGAGTCGTTCCCGCGCTGCCGCATGGCCGCCGCCTCGCGATAGAGCGATGCGGCGGCGAGGTAGTTTCCGGCATGGCGCGCCTGCTGCGCGTTCGCCTCGACGGTGGGAGCCCCGAGCGAAGCTTCGGCGACGCCCGGTGCCATCGGCGCTTGCGCCTTCGCCACGGCAAGCGACCGCGCTACGTCCTGCCGCGCCGCGACCGCAGGACCCGCTGGCGGTGACTCGGCGGCCCGAGGCGGCGAAGCGGACGGCGGTGGCTCGGAGAGCTTCCCCTCGAGCGCGCCGCTGGCGGCCGGGGCGACCGTGTCGACGGCGCGCTCCTTTTTCGCGTTCGCGGCGGCCTTCGCCTGCGACTCCGCGGCGTCTCCGCCGCTGCCCTGCATCCGCGCGCCCGGCCCCCCGCGCTTTCGCAGCGACGGCATCTGCGCCACGGCGTCGTGTGTCTTCTCCTGCCCTGGCGCCGCAACGGGGACGCCACCAAGTCCTCTCGGCTCGATTTCGTCCTTTTGCCGCTGCTTCGCTTCCGCGTCTCTCAGCGCGGAATCGACGACCGGCGGCACTGCCGGTTGCACGCGGATCTCGAAGTCGCTGCTGTGAGCCGCTGCAACCTTCTCGGCGTTCCGGCGGGTCTCGAGGGTGTTGCCCACCACCAGCGCCAGGGCGGCCGCCGCCGCGACCGATCCGGCGACCGCGGTCCGGACGATCCAGCGCGGCCGCGGCCGTTCGGCTGAGCGCGCCTTCACCGGGCCATGCGCATCGATGCGCGCGACGTCGACGCCGAGCGGCCGCACGCTGCCCGTCACTTCGATCACCTGTCCGACGTTCCCGTCGTGCTCGAGCTGCGCCTGTGCGCGCGCGGCGCGCAGGATGCGCTCGTCGAATCCCGGCGAGGGTTGCTCGAGCTCCCGGATCGGCGCGGCCATCCGTCGCGCGTCCTCCAGCGCCGCCTTCTCCTTGCGGCACTCCGGACACGATGACAAATGCTGCTCCACCTCCGCGGCGCGGACGGCGTCCAGCTCGCCGTAGGCGAGGTCGAGCAGCAGATCCTGGGATTCGGCGTGCGTCATGCCCTCCCCAGTCCGATGCCTGGCACCGGCTCCTCCGTCACCGCCTCTTCGGTTACGCCCGCGGCCGCGAGCGCCTTGCGCAAGGCCTCCAGGGCATAGCGCATCCGGCTCTTCACGGTGTTTTCGTTCACCCCGATCATCTCCGCAATCTCGCGGAATGGCACTCCTGCCTGCTCGCGAAGGATGAAGACTTCGCGCTGTTCCGCGGGCAGCGACAAGAGCGCCTCCTGCAGCAGCGGCCGGATCCGCGCGCTGGCGGCACCCCGCTCGGGATCGATCCCGGTGCCCGGCACCGACTCGACCATCGGAGGCTCCCCGTCCCTCCCTTCGGCGTCGAGGCTGTCGGCGCGGCGGAACCGATCGCGCCGCGACTGGTCCACGCACAGATTGCGGGCGATGGTGAAGAGCCACGTCTGGAAGCGGGCGCGGTGCTCCCAGTCGGAAGCGCCCTTGACGATGCGCAGGAACGTCTCCTGCGCCAGATCCTCAGCCTTTTCCCGGTCGCCCAGCATTCGCAAGAGGAACGTGAACAACGGGGCGCGATAGCGCCGCAGGAGGCTCTCGAAGGCCTCCGGGTCGCCCTGCTGGTATGCGGCCAGCAGCTCCTCGTCGGTGCGTTCCTGTGCCATACCAACGCGCCACAGGCGCGTGCGATCTAACTAACACGAGAAGCGCCCGGCGCAGTCCTCAGGCGGAGACGCGCGTTTCCGGCTCGACGCCGTGGTGGTTCACGGGAGGCCGGAAGCCGGTGGGCTTGCGCGGCAGCACCAGCTCGGCCGCCCTTCCGCTCCCGCCGCGCAGGCAATGGATTAGCAGCCGGACGGCGCGCGCGTCGAAATGACCGGCGCCGGCCTCCTCGAGCAGCTGGTCGATCGCGCCGCGCGCGTTGAACGGCTGCGCCCGATAGGAACGGGGCGACACGAGCGCTGCGAAGGCGCTGGCCACGGAAACGAGGTCGAGGCCGCGCAGGGGCGGCTTGCCCTGCACGCGCGGGTAGCCGAATCCAGCGCGGGTGTGGTGAAGCAGCGCTGCGTGCACCGCGGGGGCGTCGCCGAGGACGCTGGCGAGCAGGAGCGCGCCGAGCAGCGGATGATCCTCCAGAGACAACGCCTCTGCGCGCGTCAGGAACTCCCGCTTGAAGCGAAGGCGAAGCGCCGCATGCCGCATTCCGAGGTCGTGCGTGAGCGCGCCGCCCACCAGGCGGGCAAGACCGGGAGCGGTTCCCAGCGCGCTGCGGAACAGCCGCGCGGAGACGACCGCCGTCCAGACGGCATGCTCGTAGCGGGCGGGATCGTCGCGCTTGAGCGCTTCCATCTCGTCCCACACTTCCTGCGGGAATCGCACCTCCGACAACACGTCCGCCGCGAGGGCGCGCACGTTCTCGCTGCCCACGAGGTACTGCAGCGAGGGGACCTCGAACGCCTCGAGAATGCTTTGGGCGCAGGTGGTTTCGAAGAGGGGGCGCTCGCGCAGATTGCGGGGCGCGGTCGCTGCTACCTCTTTCAGCCTGCCCAGATCGACGATTTCGCCGCGGGATGCGACCAGCCGACCATCCGCCGAGAAGAGGTCCCGGGTCAGGACCGTGCCGGACAGGGAGAAGTCCATCACGCCCTCGAGGGCCCAGGGAGGGGGAGTGGGCCCGAGCGAAGGAAACGTAATCTTCCGTCTCGGGTACGAGACAAGGGGACGCAGGTAGACGGCGGTCCTACGTTTCCGCCGTCTCCGTCGGGACGGCATCATCGCCGGAGGCAGAGACGCCGGTTTCCGCGGCATTGGGCGGCACGGAAGCGGCCGCCATGGTGCCCTGGGCGAGGCTCTCGTGAATCTCCGCGCGGAGCTCGTCGGGCTCGATGTGCTGCCCGCGGTTCAGGATGCGAACCAGCGCCGCGAGCAGCCGCAGCGCCCCCATCCCGTCGCTCGGCTCCACCCCGATCGACGCGAGCGTCCCGAGGTCTGCCTCGGAGAGCGGGGTGAAGGCATCGGACGTATCCTGCGGATCGGCGTTGGCCGCCTCCGCGAGCTCGTTCTCGGCGGAGGGGTTGGCGAACTCGTGCGTGGTCGAATGGCCGCGCCGAGCGAACGGATCAGGGTCGTTCGCCGGCTCGGCCCACGACGGCGCATTCGCAGAGTCGTCGGCGGCGAGCGGATCGTCGAAGCCGGCCTGGCCGGCGAGAGGATCCTCCGGCGCGCTCTCGGCCGCCAGAGGATCGTCGCTCGACGCCCACTCATCCGGCGCTTCCGCTTCGTGCGGCTGTGCATCCGGGGCGGCGACCGGCGCCGGGTCGTTCGCCGCCTCGCGATCCGTTTCCTCCGAAGGAACGGGAGGAACAGAGGAGGCATCGTCGCCCCATTGCGACTCGGCCGCGGCGGCCTCCGAAGGGCTCTCCTGGAGCGCGCCGAGAATGGCATCGGTGGGGAGCGCGAGGGCCTCGCTCAAAGCTTCCCGAACTTGATCGGACTCCGGCACGCCCCAGGCGGCGTCGCTCGCCGGCTCCGGGCCATCCCCGCTCTCGGCAGCTGGCGCCGACCAGGGATCCGGAGAAGCTGCCGGCGCGGCAGGTTCCGCCCAGCCACCGGCGGCCGTCAGGTCGATGGGTCCGGTCCAGCCGGACGCGCCGGAGCCCGCCGACTCGATCGGGCCGGTCCATCCGGTTGGTCCGGGTGTCCGCGAGGCGACCGACTGGATCGGCCCCGTCCACCCGCTCGGCCCCTGAGCCGGATCCGCGGCGTCACCCCACCCGCCGTTGCCCGCCGCGGACCCCTTCGGCTCACGGGAGTCCGGCGCCTCGCGCGCCATCGCGGCGCCAGCGTGCGCGACGCTGGCGGAGACGAGGCCCTCGACGGCATCCGCAGCCGCCCCGTCGCCTGCGACCTCCTCCTGGCCCGCGACCGCGTCGCCGAATTGCGAATGCGCTGCAATCGGCTCGAGCCCGAAGTCGCCTTCGTCGACCTCCGGGAGATCGACGGGCTCGGCGGGCGCAGGCGGCGGTGGAGCACGCGGCACCACCGCCGGGTCGGGCTCGATCTCCTCGAGCTTCTGCCCTGCGGGCGGCTTCGCCGCCGGGATGGGCGGCGGGATATAAGGGGCCGCGCGCGCGGAAGCTGCACCGGCTGGCGCTGCTGAGCCCGCAGGAGGCTCGATCCTGCGCGGAAACCCGGCGACGGATCCGGCGGGGGCGCCTGGCGTCACCGTGGGCGGGCCAGCTGAAGCGGGGCGCGCCACCTTGTCCGTCGGCTCCTTCTTGTCGTCGCTGGCTCCGTAATGCGCCTGGATCGCGGCGACGACCTCGCCGTCTCCGGCGAGCATCGGCTTGATGCGCTTGCCGGTGTGGAACGCGAGCTGGTCGACCGCGGAGAGATCGGTCGGATGGCTCATCGCGACGGTCACCACTTCGCTGCGCCCCGAACCGCTCAACTCGTACGGAAGGACATGCAGCTTCTCCGCGATCTGCTTGCTGACGCACTTGACGGCACGCGGGTCGATCTTCACCTCCGCGAGCTTCACCCTCGGGATCCCCAGATGCTTGGTCAAGGCCGCGACGACCGCGTCCTCGCTGCAGAAACCCTTCTGCACGAGGATGCCGCCGAGCTTGCCGCCCCACTGCTTCTGGTGCCCGAGCGCGCTCTGGAGCTGGTGCTCGTCGATAACGCCCAGTTCGGTGAGCAGCTGTCCGAGTCGCTTGCGCGGCGGCATCGTTCCCCGTCCTACCGCTTCACCCGCGCGAGATATTCGTCGCGCGAGAAGACGCCCTTTTCGATGAGCAGCTCGACCATTGCCTTCAGCGCGGCCACCGACCTGCGCTGCGTCTCTTCCACGCCGCGGAGGACCTCGACCGCGCTCTGGCGGGCAGGAGCGGTGGGCGCCGGTGTCGATTTTGTCTTTGCCGACGATACCTTCCGCGCGCTGGGCATGTCGACGACGGTGTTTCCGGCGTTGTTCACGATCTTCATGCCGCCCGTCTGCTCGTCGCCGAGGAGCTCCTCGCCGCGATACCAGCGCGAGATGGCGTTGCGGATGGCGCTGGCGCCGGCCAGCTGCGTCTCGATCTTTCTTCCTCCCGTGAGCGAGACGAGGTGGTCGGTCGCGCTGATGTTGAGCGGATCGCTCATCGCCACCACCAGCGTCCTCCCCTGGTCCTTGAGGCCCACGGGAACGACCCCGAATTCCTCCGCGGTATCCGCAGGTACCGTGGCGAGCGCCGACTTGTCGCCGTCGCCGCTCAAATCGGCGCGGGCGATCCCCGTCTGCTTGGAAAGTGCGCGGACCAGGACTTCCTCGGTGAGGAATTCCATCCGGACGAGAATGTCCCCGAGCTTGCCGCCCCACTGCTGCTGCTCCGCGAGCGCGGCCTTGAGCTGGAGCTCGGTGATCACGCCTGCCTTGACGAGCAGGTCGCCGATCCGGATCCGCATCCGATCATCCTAGTGGATGCAAAGACGTGCCAGCAACTTCCCGGAATCAGCGGATTACTGCACTTCCTCGACCTTCATCCCGGGGGGAACGCCGAGCAGAAAAGCGCCGGATGGCGGCGGTTTTCTCGCAATGACATTGCGCAGCCGGAGGTCGACTTTGATCTTTCCCGGCGGGGCCAGAAGGCGCAGCAACCGCGGCACCTGCGCGCCCGAGGAATCGTCGTGCTCGTCGAGTCCCACCGACCAGAGCAGGGCGCCTGCCGCGTCCAGCCGGCGCACCTGGACCACGCGCAAATCGCCTCCCAACATGACCTCCTGGCGCAGTCGCGGGGAAACCATCGAGAGCCGGTACCCGTCTCCGTCGCGCGCCGCCGTGTCGGGCCGCCCGCCGGGAAGCTCGGGGATGTCGCCGGTGATCAGCGCCACGAGCTCCTCGTCGCGCAGCGGCGCCGGGATCAGCCGGCTGAGGTTCTCGGGCGTTGCCGGGCCGCGGTAGAAGACGTTGTTGCGCAAGTCGAGCAGCGCGAAGCGACCCTGATCGGCGACCAGGACGGCGGCGGGATCGCCCATCGGCGTCAGGGCTTCGATGCGGATGGAAACGGGGCGCTTGACCGAGACGTGCAGCGCGTAACGGCCCGCATTTTCCGGCGCCTCCACGAACGCCTTCGCGTCGCAGGACAACGTCTCGGGCACGCCGTGGGCCTTCTTTGCCTCGATGTAGAGCGCCCCGGGATCGGGGGGCGGTCCTTGTACGATCTGTGGCATTGGACATCCGGCCAGCAGCAGGAATGCCGCAAGCAAGCGCATGCGCCCGACGACGGCGCGCGCAGCGGAACGAAACACGGGCATGCGTCGGCGAACTGTATCGGCTGATCGCGCGAACGCAACAGAGGAACCGGTAGCGACCGGCGGCAACGACGGGTAGATTGCGCGCGCTCTTTTCACCGGAGGAACCGAATGACGCGCACCAGCGCGCTGATCGCCGCCCTGCTGACTACCGCTTTCGCCGCGCTCGCCGATCCTGACGAGCCATCCCCACCCACTCGCGCCGTCACCGGCGCTCCGGCCGGAGCGCCGGGGCACTGGTCGATCGTCACCGCCGAGACGGTCAGTCCCGATCGTGACGCGATCGCGCTCGAGGCGGGATGGCCGGGCGTCAGCGTCTCCTACCTGCATGGCACGTCCGACCGGAGCGACGTCGGCATCCGGTTCGATCTCCTCTACGGGTACGAGAACACGACCGACACCGCCTTTGGGCTGGGGGCGGACGTCCCTTTCCGGCTGGTGGTCAACAGGAGCAACCGGGTCTCCGTCGCGCTGCATGTCGATCCCGGCGTGCGCCTGTACACGCGCAACGGCATGACCAACTTCATGACCCGCTTCCCCGTCGGCGGCGCCATCGGCGTCCAGGCAACGCCCGAGGTTCGCGTGGCTGCTTCCGCCGATGTGACCATGGCCTTCAACTGGACGAACACCACCTTTTTCGAGATTGGCCCCCAGTTCGGGCTGGCCGCCGAATACGCCTCCGATCGCAACCTGACGCTCGGCTTAAATCTAAAATTCGGCCCGCAGTTCGTGACGCTGTCGAACACGGGGGCGCAGCTCGCCTTCACCGCCCAGGTGGTGGTCGGCTACCGGATGTAGGCGCGGGTCCGGCCGTTGCGCAGCGGGCGGAATCTGGACGCGTTCCGCCCGCGCCGTACGCTCGCGCCGTGGAACGGCAACCGGCCATGCTGCTCAAGGTCCGGTTCGCCGCCCTGCCACAGCTGCAGAGTCATCTGCGCATCGTCGAAGGCCGCACGGTCTTCTTCTTTCGCGAGGCGTCGCCGCGGTTGATCGGCGGGGACCGCGTGATCGTCGAGTTCTCCATCGCCAATAGCGAGCAGCTGAGCACGTTGCGCGGGATGGTGCTGGGCCGCGTGGACGTCAAGGACGCCTCGCAGACCGGGGCGTGGATCGAGTTCCCGGACACGAAGCTGGCGAGGCGCCTGGAGCGCGGCTCCTCGGCGCTTGCGACACGCCGGCATCAGCGGGTGATCTGCGACGTTCTGGTCGAGGTGCGTGAGGGCGCGCACTCGTTCGTTGCCCGGATGATGGACGTGAGCCTCGGCGGCGCGCGGATCCTCGGGGCGACGGCGCCGCGCATCGGGACCATGCCGCTGCGCGCGGGAGCCACGGTGAGGATGAAGATCGTCGGCGCCGTGGCGCCGTTTCCCGACGAGCTCGGACGCGCCGACGTGGTGCGCACAGACAACAACACCGGCGAGCTCGCGGTCCGGTGGGTGCGCAGCGATCCCGTGGCGAGGGTGGCGTCCCTGAAGCTCTTCGAGGCGGTGCGGCGGTCCTGGACGCAGGCGCAGGAAATGATCCACACGCCGCCGTGCTGCGGGAACGGACAGGTGCTCGATCCTCCGATGCCGGCGCTCCGCGGACGACTTTGACCGACCTTCCCTTTCTTCGCGGCCACCCGCCCGTCTGCCACAATGAGCCGGAAGCGAACCCGAGGGGTCAATGGACCGACGAACCGTTTCGACTGCTCTTCCGCGTCCGCAACGCGCCCCGATGCGCGCAGCCGAAGCCGACGACTTCAGCACCGTGGAGGTTCTCGCCGACAGCACGCGCGCCTGGCTCACGCAGCTTCCGGCCTACGGCGGAATCGCGCTTCTCTTGCACGCGCCGCTCCTGTTCATCGCCTTCGTCCCGCCCCTGCCTCCGGGCGCCGCCGCCGCGATCCTCGTGGTCGGAGAGATGTTCGTCGCCTTGCTGGTCAAGGCGGCGTTGACCAAGGCCGTGAGCGAAGCGCGCAGGGGCCTGTCCTCAGACTTCCTCGAGCTGGTCGAGGCGCTCAAGAAGGCTCCGGCCGTGGTCGTTCTCGGCACGCGGATCCTCGGACGCGCCTTCGTGCGGTCGTTCCTGTTGCTGCTGCCCGGGCTGCAATACCTCGTGGAGATGTTCGCCGCCGTCCCCGCGATCGTCCTCGAGGGAGGCTCCACCGGCAGCGCGCTGAGGCGCAGCCAGAAGCTCACCGACGGCGTGCGGCGCCAGGTCTTCGCCATCTGCATCCTGATCTGGACGGTGTCGCTGGCGCTGACGCTGATGTCGGGCCTGCACAACGCGCGGAGCGAGGTCAGCACGACGTGGATGATCGTCTACCTCTGCACCCGCGCGCTGGATACCTCGTTCGCCGCGGTCCTGAGCGCGACCGCGTATCACCATCTCTCCGAGCGGCCTGACGCCTAGCCGCCGCGCCTAGAGAGCCACGCCGTTGACCGTCACGTCGCTGCGGACGACGTCCGCGTTGCGGACCCGGTCGGCCGCGCCGACGTCGGCGAACGCCGACCGCGAGAGGGTGAAATTGCGGATCCGGGAGTCTTCCAGGCCGTCCAGGTCGAGGACGGCGCCTGCGCTCTCGACCGCGAGATTGCGCAGGTGGATGCCGTCGAAGGCTGGCGGAAACGCGCCCGATTGCCCGTCGTAGTGCATCGTCACCGCGGCGACGGCGTCGAGGACGCGCCCGCGGAAACCGTCCATGTTGACGTTGCGCGTGTACCCGCCGCGCCGTGAATTCGACTTCACCCACAGAGCGTGACCCACTCCGCGGCCGAAACTCCGGTTGGAGCAAGCGAAGACGTTCTCGATTCCGCCGCTCTGCTCGCTGCCGCAGGTGATGAAGCCGAAGCGGCCCTCGCCCTGGCAACCGACGATGACGACGTTGCGGCAGGGAATCCCGAGGCGGCGGCCGTCCTCGTCGCGCCCGGACTTGAGGGCGACGTTGTCGTCGCCGCAGGAGAACGTGCAACTGCGGATGACGACGCGCTCACATGATTCCGGATCGCAGCCGTCGCTGTTCGGGCCGGAATCGGTGGTCGTGACGCCCTCGACGGTGACGTCCGCGCAGAGCGTCGGGTGGATCTGCCAGAACGGAGATCCCGCCAGCGTCACGCCCCGGATGAGCACGCGGGCGCAGCCGACGGTTTCGACCATGGCGGTGCGGAGCCGGCCCGCGACGATGCGATGAGCGGGCGGAACGCCGCGCGCGACGAGTGGTTCCAGCACTCCCGCGCGATTCCGGCCGCGGTTCCAGGCCGCCGTCGCCGACGCATCCAGCCTTCCGCTGCCCGTGATCGCGACGTCTGTCTCCCCGGATGCCTGAATCATGGGAGAGTGGTTGACGCACTCGAGTCCCTCATACCGCGTCTGTACCAGCGGATACCGTTCCGGGTCGTCCGAGAATTTGAGCGTCGCGGCGGAGTCGAGATGGACCCCGACGCGGCTGCGCAGCCGCAAGGCGCCGACGAGAAATTCGCCCGCGGGCACGACCACGCGTCCGCCACCGCGCCCGTGACAGGTATCGATGGCATCCTGGATGGCGCGTGTGTCGTCGCTCCTGCCGTCTCCGCGAAGGCCGTGGATCGGGTAGCTCGCGGCAGGGATCGAGGGCAGGGCCGTGCTCGCGACGATGGCGTCCGCCGCGGCAGAGCCGGTGGAACCGGGCGGAGGCGGCAGGGGTGGAGGCCTCGAGACGGAACGCACGCACCCCGGGATCACCGCTCCGGCCGAGCCAAGGGTCCCGGCGGCGAGGATCCGGCGACGGCTCCATCCCGAACCGCTCACGATTGCTGCACCGCCGGCGCACGGGTCCGCGCCGCATCGACGGCGACGAGGACCAGGACGGGAAGGATCCGCGAGGCGAGGTCGGAGATCGTGGTGGCGTCGAGCGTCTCCTCGATCAGCTCGCGCCAGATCGCGTAGGCAACCCAGGCCCCGCCGAAGATGAGAAGCCAGCGGCGGCCTCCGATCCAGAACCCGAGAAGCGTGACCGCGCAGGCCCATCCGAGGTGTGAGAGGAATCCCTGGTCGACGAGGATGGGGCCGTGCCAGCCGTAGGCAAGCCGTTTCAGGAGAGCTTCCATGGCCCGAGCGTAGCGCGAAATCGGCTACGCCGGCGCGAGCGCGACCGCGACTCCGTCGAGAAGTTGCTCGAGCGTGAAGGGCTTCGTGAGCTTGACGGCAGCCCCCAGGTCGAGGGCCTGCGAGTCGTCCTCGGTGGTCGCGACGACGACGGGGATGGCGAGCGCGTTCTGCTTCAGCCAGTCGAGCACGTCGTAGCCGGTCATGTGCGGCATCATCAGGTCGAGCACGATCACGTCCGGCGCGAAGGTCGACAGCCGCTGGATCGCCGCGTGTCCACGAAGACGAGACGGGCATCGTCGTCCACGATCAACACACGCTGCGGCCTGGGGTGCTCCGCGGTCATGGGCTGCCTCACTGACACATTTTGCAACCCGACGTCCAGCGAGAATCGCGGAGCGGCAGCGCGCAAGCGCTTGCGCAGTCGTGATACAGCGCTCGACGCGCCAGCGGATTATCGCGTAATGCCGCAGGCGCTCGCGACGTCGTCGCGATACGCGAGCCACCGCTCGAGAGCCGTCTCGACCATCTGGACCACACGGTCCTCCAACGTCGGCGGCGTGTGGCCGATCACCATCTTCCAGGCATCCAGGCGGTGACCGCCTTCTACTTTCTTGTGCACCCGCTGGAGCTCGAGAAACTTCGGATCGACCCGGTGGATCCGTACCAGCGGATGCTGCCGGATGGCGGCGTCGATTTCGGCATCGGAATCCGGACTCGTCTTCTCCAGCTCCCGCCGCTCGTGCACGTTTCCCTCGACGAAGATCGTCAGCACCGCCGCGCCGACCACCCAGTGATCGGGTCCGCTCGCCTCGTTGATGAATATCCGATAGCTGCTCGCGGCGGGAAGCAGTTTGACGTCGTTGAAATCCGACCGGCTGAACCCGCAGCCCTCCATCATCCGAAGGAACAGCTCCGGATGCGACGTCGCCCCGCTGATGCCGCCGGTCTGCTCCTCGTAGATGTTGGCGGCCAGCATCGCGCGCGCGTCCTGCGGTGTATTCGAATGACCCATGACCCGCGCGAGAAGCTGCGGGAAGTCGCGGACGTATAGCTCCCACTCCTGCTGGAAGTGCGGCAGCAGGCGTTGGAGCGACACGCGCCCTTCGCCAAACCAGGGCCACGCCCAGTGGTTCTTGCGTTCGAGGATGCGGAGCAGGCGTTCCTGGAGCACGCCTACACTCTAGCGGGCGGCGCCCGGCGAGGCGAAGAAGTCGCCGGAGACGATTTGATGCTGCAGGCGGAGTTGGTGGCGGCGGGTGGACTCGAACCACCTACCTGCGGATTATGAGACCGCCGCTCTAGCCGGATGAGCTACGCCGCCGAAGGGGCGCGGAATGTAGCGGCGGCCGGATCGCGAGTCAAGAAGCCGCCGGCGCCGTGGCTTCGCCCTCTGCCGCGGCCGCGCCGAACAGCCCCTTCAGCGAAACGTGGCCGGCGACGAGGAAGGTCACGCCCAGGCCGACCTGCACGACGAACTGCAGGAGCCACACCGTATTTGCGAACGCGGCGCCGCGGGCGGAGAAGCCTCCGGCGTCGAAGAGCGACAGCCCCGCCTGCGTGAAGAACTGCATCGTGCCCACCATGCCCGGCCCCGCCGGCACCATCGCGCCGACCACCTGGATGGTGAGCATCACCGCGAGCATCAACGGCGTCAGCGAGTTGAAGCCGAAGCCGCGGGCGAGAATGCCGAGGGCGGCTGCGGTCAGCGTCCAGTACAGGGTCGTCAACGCGAAGAACAGGACCAGCCGCCAGCCGGACCCGAGGTGGACGGCGGAGATGAAGGCGTCCAGCATCCCCGTCGCGCGCGCGGCGAGGCGCGGCGAGAGCGGCTGGAGCAGTCGCTCGGCAAGCGCAACCGCGCGGTCGTGGAAGAAGACCGCGAGGACCAGCGCGGCGCAGAGCGTGAGGAAGCCGAGCGCGACCAGCACCGAAGCGCTCTTGGCGAACTCGAAGTAACGGCCCGACGCCGACTGTCCGAGCATGCGCAGGCAGAGGATCCCGAGCAGCCCGATGGTGATTCCATCGACGATGCGCTCGACCACGATGGAGGCGAGCGCCCCGCTGCGGCGCAATTGCTGACCTCCACCCGCCGGTGGGCGAGCGATCAGCAGCGGGCGGGCGAACTCCCCGAGCCGGAGCGGGAGGAGCACCAGGAGCATCCACCCCACTGCGCTCGCGGAATTCAGCCGCTTGAAGGACACCTCGCCGAGCGGCTTCAAGAGCAATCCCCAGCGCACCGTGCGGACCAGATGGATGACGAGCAGCATGCCGACGTATGCGACGAGGCGGACAGGGTCCGCGGAGGCCATCGCCCGGCCCACCGCGCGGACGTCGGTGTGGCGCAGGGAGAGCCAGACGAAGACAGCGCTCATCGCCAGCGACAGCACGGTGCGCGCGAAAAGCTTCAAGGCCCGCATCGGGGCGCCTCGCGTAACACGCGCCGCGGTCGCCGGTCTACTGTTTGTCGTCCTCGTCGGGCTTCTGCGGCGGCGCGTCCGCCTGCGGGCCGGGCACCCGGTACGAGCCGGTGAACCAGCGCGCGAGATCGAGCGCACGGCAGCGAGCGGAGCAGAAGGGAAACGCCGGGTTCTCCTCCCGCGGCTTCGCCTGCGCGCGGCAGCTCGGACATCGGGGCATGGGTGTCTTCTAAGGTGGGTCCCCGTACGATTCAACGGGGGCGATTGACGACAGCCGCGGCGGTCGCAAGATTGACCCGCTTGCGCGCTCATCTTATGAGGGCACGAATGGCACCGCACCGCGCCCGCGAGCGCCTCGTGCTCGTCGTCGACGACGATCCCGACATCCTCCAAACGCTCGCGCTCTGCCTCACCAGCGAAGGCTACAGCGTGCTGATGGCTTCCAACGGGCAGGAGGCGCTCGACCTGGTGCGGCAGCAGAAGCCCGCCTGCATCCTCCTCGATCTGATGATGCCCGTGATGGACGGATGGCAATTCGTCCATGAGCTCGATCAGCGCGGCTTGCGCAAGGCACCGCTCTTGATCTTGAGCGCGGATCGCGCGGTGCAGGGGCACGCCTCCAAGTTGCATGCCGACGCCTATCTCGCCAAGCCGTTCGACCTCGACGAGTTGCTGGGCAAGGTCTCCCACCTCACCGGCGGGCCGGATGGGCACGGGCAGCCGCAGAAGAAAAGCGTCGCCTGACGCTCAGGGCGTGAGCTCCAGCGGGAACGTCACCCACGATTCACCACCGCGACCGTCGCGGACGACGATCCAGAGCGTTCCGGGAGCGGAGTGGAGCGTGATGCGCGACAGGCCGTCGGGCGGCGCCATCACGCCCTCGAGAGGCTCGTCGGCCGTATCCCGATCGACCTCCGCACCGGGCGCGACGAAGAAGCTGTAGCGCGGCTGCTCCTTGAGGCTCACAGGGTTCCCGCGCAGGTCCGTCGTGACGTACGATTCGATCGAGGCGTCTGTCACCGTTGGCCGCAGCCCGATCTCCACGTTCTTTGGCAACTGGAGCGTCTCTCCCCGGGCCACCGGTTCGCCAAGTTTCAAGCCTTCGCGGCTCAACTGCACGCTCGCGATCGCTGGATTTTGGTTCGGCGTTCCTCCGCGCGGCGAGTAGAGCAGCACTTTCGAGCCGTACACCGTGCCGCTCCCGTCGCCGTGGTCGACGCTGAACGAATACTGCACCCGGATGCCGCCCAACCCCTTCAGGTCGTCGTCCGCTTGCGCGAGCGCGACGAATTCCGGCGGGATGAAGAGCGTGGTGCTGAGCGGCCTCGTTCCCAGGTCGCGCGTGATGAAGGGTCCCTCGTCGCACCGGTGCGAATCGGTCGGCGCGCAGATCGCGGCATGGAGCGTGATCGGCGCCGCGGTCCGGGGATCGACGGCGAGCACGTGGAGGTCGACCGGATCCGCCGTGGTCGCGTCGAACTGCGCCTCCGGCGGCTCCGCCTGCACCGCGAGGACGCGCAGGTCCCTGACGTCGCTCGACGCCTCGAAATCGGGCGTGCACGCAGCGAGGCAGATGGCGGCGAGGATGATGGCGGCGCGCATCAGAATTTCCCCTTCACGCCGAAGGTGGGAAGGATGGGGAGGCCCGAGATGCTTCCCTGGTCCCGGAACCGGTAGTCGTAGACGTGGAACTCCTCGTTGGTGTGGTTGGTCACGTTCTGCACGTCCAGATAGAGCGAGAGCTGCCAGGCGTCCCACGTCCAGGTGTACTGGGCGCGGGCGTCGAGCTGCAGGAAAGGCGGCTCGCGTGAGTCGCCCACTTCCCCGCGCGTGGGGACGAAGTTGCCGGAGTCGGCGTCGAAGGTGGCGAAGTCGACGGGCGCGTACGGATTCCCCGAGACGAACCGGAACCGCGTCGAAAGGTCCCACTGCGGCTTGGGCCGATAGCCCGCGACGATGGTGAGGATGTGCGGCTGATCGAACTGGAACGCGCGCCAGGCATCGCCGCGATTGGGCAGGATCTGCGACCGCGAGAGCGTGTACGCGAGCCAGCCGTAGAGTCGCGAGGTGATCTCCCGGCGGATCAGCAGCTCGAGCCCGTACGCGCGGCCGATGCCGTTGTTCTCGAATCTCGGGTTGTACACGGTCCCGTTCGCGCGCAGCACGGGGTCGACGGTCACGATGAGCGAGCCGCGGCGGTTGTAGAAGACCTCCGCGCTGACGCTCCAGACGTCGCTGAAGCGGTGCTCCACGCCGGCGCCGAATTGTGCCGCCCAGGCGAGGCCCAGGTCGGGATTGCCGATGTCGTCGTCGATCTGCTGGCCCGTGGGCGGTTGGTGATAGAGGCCGGCATATGCCTTGATCGCGGTGCGATCGCTGAGCGCGTAGCGCGCCCAGAGGCGCGGATCGATCGACCAGCGCGCGTGCCTGCGCCAGTGGAAGTGGTCGAAGCGCAATCCGGGCGTGAGCGAAAGCGATCCCGCGGTCACCTGCGCCTCGACGTACTCGCCCCAGAACTGCGCGGGCTGGACGCGCGAGAATCGGGTCGGTTGTGTGATGGGGATGCCGAGGTTGCGCAGCTGCAGCGAAGACTGGATGTCGGCGCTGTAGGCGGCGCGGTCGAGCTCCACGTCGGTTCCCAGCCGGAGCTCGAGATACTCGCGCGCCTTCCAGCGCGCCTCGGACCGGATCTCGCCCGTGAGGATGGTGACGTCGGCGCTCTGCGGATTTGCGAATCCGCCCGTCCCGGCGCCCTGCGTTTGCGCCGACTGCTTCGTCCATCCCAGCGCCGGCGAGACGCTGAAGGAGAGAGTGTCGGAGACCATCCGCTTCCAGCTCGCGACGAACCGGTGAAACGCGAGGTGGGAATCGACCGAGAGCGGAAGCGTGCGCCGCCCGCCCTTCTGCACGATGCTGAGCCGGTCGTTGCTGCCGAACAGCAGGAGTCCCAGCTCGTCGCCGTTCTCGAGCCGGTGATCGACGCGCCCCTGGTAGTCCCAGTAGATCGGCACGATGCTGGTGACGCCCTGGTTGGGATCGTTGGGGATGAAGAGGGGGAGGAAGACGTCGATGTGACTCCTGCGCGCGGCGAGCGCGACCTGCGTGCGCGGCTCGATGGGTCCTTCGACGAAAGCGACCGCTTCGATCAGGTCGAGCGATCCCTGTCCATGGAAGCCGGTGGTGTCGCCCTTGCGGGTGCCGACGTCGATGGCTCCGGTCAGGTTGCGCCCGTACACGGCGCCATAGCCGCCCGGATAGAAGTCGATGCGATCGAGCAGCTGCTCGTTGATGACCGAGGGGCCGCCGAGGAAGTGGTACAGCTGCGGGATCCGGTGTCCGTCGAGATAGGTTCCCGTGTCCTGCGGCGGGCTCCCGCGGACGAGCAGCGCTCCGCCGAGGAACGGCGCCCGCGCCAGGCCCGGCAGGTTCTGCACCGCGCGGATGGGATCGTTGAGGCTGCCGGGGACGTTCACCAGCTCGTCGTGCGTGAGCGTGCGCCGCGTGGGAGCGTCGTGCGGTTTGTCCCCCGGAATGGTCGCCTGGAGGTCGCCGACGGCGGTCCGGTGCAGCCAGACGCGTCGCGCCTCGACGGCTCCGCCCTCGACGACCACGACGTCGATCTGACGGTTGTCGAAGCCTGGCGCCGATACCGTCACCCTGCGCGGACCGGGCGAGGTCTCGAACGAATATCGCCCCTGCGCATCCGCGACGGCCTGCGCTCCCGTATCGTCGACGGCCTCAGCACCGGCAATCGGCCTGCGGGTGCCCGCCTCCACCACGGTTCCTTTGACCGTCCCTCTGGCCCCGCGAGGCTGCTCCACGCGCTCCTGCTCGACGACGAAGTGGTACACGTAGCGAATCCGGACCGCCGCCGGTTGGCCGTCGATCTCCGCCGGCGAGAAACGGAAGCGCCGGATGGCCTCGACCGCCGCGGCATCGAAGTCCGGCGCGACGGGTTGCTCGACCACGACCTGCGTCACGGCGCCGTGCTCGTCGATGTCGACGCTGCAGGCGACGTCGGCGGTCTCTCCGCGCGCGAGGCGCTCGGGCGGATACGCCGCGGGCGGCGCCTCGAGGAGCTGCGGCAGCCGGGTCAGCTGGGCCGCGAGCAGCACCGCGACGGTCATGCGGGAGCGATGCGGAGGACCGGAAAATGCGCGCGCATGGCCGATTCGACCCGGTCGCGTGCCTGATCGCCAAACGCGACGATCACCGCGCAGTCTCCGCCGCCCGCGCCGCTCGGCTTCCCTGCCCCGCCGGCTGCGGAGGCCAGCGCGCACGCCCGCGCCAATTCCGGCGTCACGATCGGCGCCTGCGCGTCCTCGCCCAACGACGCCATGGCGGCGGCGCCGCTGCGGACGGCGGCGAGCGCGGACCCGGCGTCGCCAGACTCCAGCGCGTCCCGCAGCTGTTCCGCAGCGGCGGAGATCTCGCCGGCGCGCTTTGCCCATCGCCGCGGATCGCCCTCCGCGAACCTGCGCGCGTCACGGACCAGCGAGCGCGTATTCGCCGGCGCGCCGGCGTCGGCCAGGAGCAACCGCAGATCGGGCGGAACGCGAACCCGCCGGATTTCGAGCGGCCGCGAGGAGGCGATCTGCGCGGCTGGCATCGCCATCACCTCTTCCACCGAACGCCAGGGAATGCGCGATCGGACTTCGAGGACTCCGCCGAGCGCGGCTGCGGCCACGTCGGCGCCGCTTCCAGAGCCGTCCTGCTCCGCCCAATGTGCGGCGAGGGCGAGGGAAAGCACTTCCGCATCGGCAGTCTTCCGTCCGACGACCGCGCAGACGGCTCGGACCGCAAGAACACAGGCCGCGGCGCTCCCCCCGAGGCCGAGCTTGCGTCCCGGAACGCCGAGATCGTCCTCGAAAACGATACGGACGCCGGCGGACGTGGCGCAGAACGCACGCGCAAGCTCTGCGGCGCGCGCGGCGAAGCGCAGCTCCGGCGGCGCCCGCCCGCTGTCCCAGGCGACGCCGGTGGGGGAATGCAGAATGTGTAGACCTGGAGACGGATCGGCGATCGCATGCAACTTGCGGTCGATTCCGACCACGAGCGCCGGCCGTCCGGCATCGAGCACGGCGTACTCGCCGGCGAGGAAGACCTTGCCGCACGCCTCGAGCCTGACGGTCATGAGACCACGCGCGCAGGACCCGCCGGTGCACAGACGAGGACATCGGCTACGCCCGGCACGCCGCGGAGCCGCGCCTCGACGGCGGCGGCGTCCGCGAGCGAAGAGATGGCGACGACGTGCGGTCCGGCGTCGATCGTCGCCCAGGCCTCCAGGCCGGAGGCGCGCAGCTCGCGCAATGCGAGCAGGCATGCGACGGTGACCGGCTGCCAATAGAGGATCGGCGGATCGGCCGCGAGCGCATCCGCGTGCATCCGCAGCGCGTTCCGCTCGGCCAGCGCGCCCAGGCCGGACAGATTGCGCGCCTTGAGCAGATGGATCGCGGCGGGCAGATCGCGCCGGCACTGCTCGATCCACGCCGCGTGATAAGGGGAGGTCTCCCGCGTGGCCCGCATTCCGTCCCGCGAGCCGATCGGCTTCGCGCCGGCCGCGCAAATGGCGATGCAGAAGCGCAGATCCCAGTGCGAGGGCGGGAACACTTGCCGCGCCGATTCGCGTTCCCAGACCGCCCAGCCGCCGGGGACGCTGCGGGCCGCGGACCCGCTGCCCAGCCGCGCCAGCGCCGAAAGCTCCTCGGGCGACTTGCGCAAGCCTGCCGCCGCGCAAGCGGCGACAGCCAGCGCCGCGAACCCGCTCGCGCTCGAGGCGAGTCCGGCGGCGGTGGGAAACTCGTTCCGTGAGTCGATCCGGGCGCGCTGCCGGATTCCTGCCGCGTCGAGCAGCGCGCGGGCGCGCCGTGGATCCTCCGGACGGCCGTCGAGCGTGAACGAGTCGGCGTCGGACTCCCCCAACGCCACCGTCGTGGTGGTGAGAAGCTTGTCGAGCGCAACCGAGAGCGAGCCCGCTTCGGGCAGGACCAGGGCATCGTCGCGCTTGCCCCAGTACTTGACGAGCGCGATGTTCGCGTGCGCTGCGGCCGTCGCTTTCACGCGCCGACCTCTACCGCGAAACCTCCCGTGTGCGCCGCGATTTCCCTCGCGCTCGCCTCGTCGCGCGCGAGTCCGATCGCGGCGCCGCCGCCTCCCGCGCCGGTGAGCTTCGCGCCCAGGGCGCCGGCCCGCCGCAGCGCGGCGACCGTCTCCTCCAACTCCGGGCAGGACACCCCCAGATCGCGGAGGACGGCGTGCGCGTCGTCGAAGGCCGCTCCGAGACCGACGAGGTCATCGCGCTCGAAGAGGGCGCGACCTTCCCGCGCCAGACCGCCGAGCCGCGCGAGCAGTGGATCGATGCGCGCATCGGTCTTGCGGCGCTCGGCGAGCGGCATCACGGTGCTGTGCGTCCCGCGCGCGATCCCGCTCAGCGCGATGGCGATGAACGCCGAACCCCGGACTGCCTCCACACGGGGCGGCTGGCCGCGCGTGAAGAAGATCACTCCTTCGCGCGCGCACGCAGCGGGATCGACGCCGGAGGGCGCTCCGTGCAGCACCCGCTCGATGCGCATCGCCAGCGCCGCTGCCTCCTCGACCGTGCACGCCGGTTTCAACGCGCGCGCCAAGGCGACACCCAGCGCAGCCGAGCTGCCCAGGCCACTGCCGAGCGGGATCTCGCTCTGGAGCCGCGCGTAGAAGTTTCCCTGAAACCCAGCCTCGCGCGCCATCGCCTGCACCGCTTCCAGCAGCGGAAACGGCGTCTGCATGCCGCCGGGCAGCTCGATGCGCGTCTCCGCCGCCGGCGTCAGATCAACGGTCACGTAGCGGGGTATCGAAGCCGCCAGCGCCGGATGCCCGTAGACGACGCTGTGCTCGCCGAGCAGCAGGACCTTGCCCGGGGCGCGCCCGCGCGTCATCCCCCGAGGCCCTCGATCCAGGTCCTGAGCGGATCGAGGATCACCGGCGTCGAGGCGCGAAGCGCCGCCGCGTCGCCAGCTCCGCTGAGCAGGAACGCTGCCCGGAGCGCGTCGAGCATACCGGAGAGCTCCGCCCGCGCCCCTTCGATCCCCGACTGGTGATGCGCTCGCACCAGCGGCAACGCAAAGCCGGCCGCGTCGGCGCCGAGCGCCAGCGCCCGCGCCGCGTCGAGACCGGAGCGCAGCCCGCCGGAACCGACGATCTGCATCTGCGGAGCAACCCTGCGAGCTGCGGCGATGCAGGCGGCCGTGGGGATTCCCCAGTCGCTCAAAAGCTCGCCGAGAGCCCGCGCCTGCGGGTCCTTGGCGCGAAGCTGCTCGACCCTGGGCCAGCTCGTGCCGCCAGCGCCGCTGACGTCCACCGCGCCGACGCCGCGCGCCGCCAGCTCCCGGACGACCGCTGGGCCAATCCCGCAGCCCGTCTCCTTCACGATCACCCTCTGCGCGCCGATCGCCGAAACCAGCGCCCCGATCGCGTCGAGGCATCCGCGGAAGTCGCGATCTCCTTCCGTCTGCACCAATTCCTGCGCGGCGTTGAGATGGATCGCTATGGCGTCCGCGGCAAGCATCTCGACCAATCGCAGCGCTGCTCCCGTGCCGCGCTGGGCCAGTTGTTGCGCCCCGAGGTTCGCGACCAGGAGCGGAGGCTTTGCGGGCTTGACGGCGAACGTGGGCAGCAGCTCCGGCTGGTCGAGGAGGATGCGCATCGATCCGACGCCGAACGCGACGCCTGCTTCTTCCGCCAGCGCGGCCAGGTCGCGGTTGATCCGGCCGGCGCGCTCCGTCCCTCCCGTCATTCCCACGATCATCAGCGGCGCGCGCAACCTCTTGCCGCACAGCCCGGCGGAAAGATCGATGTCGGCCAGCGCGAGCTCGGGCGTCGCCCGGTGAACGAGGCGCACGCAGGAGAACAGCGGATCGGCGCTCTCCGGCTCGACCTCGGGCCGTTGCACCAGGTCGAGGTGCTGCGACTTACGTTGCTTCAGATCGTCGTGCACAGCGGGGATGTACCACGGCGGATGCCTTTCGGAAGCGTACAGGCCGACGGCCGCCAATTGACGCGGGACCTCGCGGGCGTTACGGACCCGGCGTGAGAATCGCGCTGGCGCAGATCGATACGACGGTAGGCGCGTTCGAGGCGAACGCTGCCCGCATGTTGGAGAACGCGACCCGGGCCGCCGAAAAGGGCGCGCAGCTCGTGCTCTTTCCCGAGCTCGCGCTCTGCGGCTACCCGCCGAAAGACCTCCTCGAGCTGGGTGAGTTCGTCGATCGTTGCCGGGCCGTGCTGGAGGAGCTGTCGACCAATGCCGTGTTCGATCGCATTCCGGCGCTGGTTGGATTTCCCGAGCGCCACCGGGGCGCCGGCGCCGGCCTGTACAACGCCGTCGCTCTCATCCAGGGCGGTCGCGTCGCCGCCATCGTCCGGAAGTGCCTGCTGCCGACGTACGACGTCTTCGACGAAGGTCGCTACTTCGATCCCTCGCCGGAGTCGGGACCGCTGGTCGAGGTGGCGGGGACGCGGCTGGGCGTCTCCATCTGCGAGGACCTCTGGAACGACAAGCAGTTCTGGAAGGAGCCGCGGTACCTGCGCGACCCCGTCGAGGAGCTGGTCGCGCGAGGAGCGGAGATGATCGTCAACGTCTCCGCCTCGCCCTACGCCGTGGGCAAGCCGGAGATCCGGCGCAGGATGCTGGGCGCCGCCGCGCGGAGGCACGGGCTCCCGATCGCGATGTGCAACCTGGTCGGAGGCAACGACTCCTTGATCTTCGATGGTCGCTCGCTGCTCGTGCGCGCGAACGGTGAAGTGCAGCGTGAGGCCGCCGCCTTCGTCGAGGATCTCGTCGTCGACGAGCTCGTCCCCGGCGCGCCGCGTGCAGGGCGCGAGCGATCGCGAACTTCCGGAGAGTCGGTGATCTCCGATCAGACCGCGAAGACCCCGGCGGGAGCGCTCGCCGTCGTGGCGGCGTACGAGGCGGACTTCTCCGACGAGGCCTGCCGCGACCTGGCCGACGCGCTCACGCTCGGCATCCGCGACTACACGCTGAAGACGGGATTCAAGAGCGCGGTGCTCGGGCTCTCCGGCGGAATCGACTCCGCGCTCACGGCGGTGCTCGCCGCGCGCGCACTGGGTGCGCAGAACGTGACCACCATCGCAATGCCGTCCCGGTATACGGCGTCGATGAGCAACGAAGACGCGGAGACGCTCGCGAAGCGGCTCGGAGTGCGGTTCCACGCCGTCGCCATCGAGCCGATCTTCCAGGCGTACCTGACCGCGCTCGCGCCGCTCTTCGCCGGCCGCAAGCCGGACGTGACGGAGGAAAATCTCCAGGCACGCATCCGCGGGATGCTGCTGATGGCGTTCTCGAACAAGACGGGGGCCCTCCTGCTGTCGACGGGGAACAAGAGCGAGCTGGCCACCGGGTTCTGCACGCTCTACGGCGACATGGCGGGAGGGCTCGCCGCCATCGGCGATCTGTCCAAGACCGCGGTGTACGCGCTGGCGCGCTGGCTCAATCGGCAGAGTGGGGGGGAGCTGATTCCCGCGCGGATTCTCGATCGTCCGCCCACGGCAGAGCTGCGCGAGAACCAGACTGATCAGGATACCCTGCCGCCCTACGATGAACTGGACAAGGTGCTGCGCGGCCACATCGAGGAGCATCTCGGCGCGCGCCGGCTCATCGAGCGCGGCTTTCCCGAGGATCTGGTGCGCCGCGTTCTCAAGCTGGTCGTCCAGAGCGAGTACAAGCGCCGCCAGGCGGCGCCGGCGCTACGCGTCACGGCGCGGGCGTTTGGGGAAGGCTGGCGGTTCCCCATCGCCCATGGATATCGTCATTGAAGCAGTAGCGGGCGGCCCGGCGTGCGGTCGCTTCTCCACCCGCCTGGCACGAGCCACCGGCATGTGGCTGCCTTACACTGCGGGCGGTCCTTGAATCGGCTGGGCTGAACGCCTGTCCAAGGACGCAAGGAGAGCCGTCATGCGTCGTTTCACCGTTCTGATGACCGTCGCCTTCGCCGCCGCGGCCACCGGCTGCATCTACGAGCGCGAGGCGGTCCGCGACGACCGGCGCGTCGAAGCTCCACCGCCGGCGCCGGCCGACACCTATCCGCCTGCGGCGAACCCGGACTACCAGAGCTATCAGAGCGAGGCGCAACCTCCTCCACCGGCCGGCACCGAGGTGTCGAGCGAGGCCGTCTTCTACGAGCGGCTGTCGCCGTACGGGTACTGGACGTTCGTGGCGCCGTATGGCCGCGTCTGGGTACCGGCCGTGGGCTGGGGCTGGCGCCCCTACTACTACGGCCGCTGGGTGCTGACCGACTGGGGTTGGACGTTCGTCTCTGACGATCCCTGGGGGTGGGCGGCGTACCACTATGGCCGGTGGAACTGGGGCGTCGGGGTCGGTTGGTACTGGATCCCCGGCGCCGTCTGGGCGCCCGCCTGGGTTTCCTGGCGGTACGGAGCAGGATACGTATCCTGGTGCCCCCTGGGTCCCGCCGGAATCGCGTTCGGCTATCGCCATCCCGCCTGGGTTGCGGTCTCCGAGACGCACTTCACCCGGCCCATCGCGGCGGTGGCGATCCCGTCGCAGCGCACCTACGGGGTCGTGACGCAGGCCCGGCCGCTGACCGGCCCGCATGCGACGGTCGCGCGCGGCGGCACCTTCGGACCCCCGGTCGCCAGCGTGGCGCGGGCCACCGGGCAACAGATCCGGCCGGTCGCCGTAGCGCAGGCGGTCCGTCCGCGGCCGACCACGATGACGTCCAGCCCGCGCGACGGCGCGATGCGGTCGCCGGTGCAACCGCGGGCCCGCACGGGCGCTGCGCGCCCCGTTCCCACCGGGGGCCCTCGCGCGGCTCCCGCCCGTCCGTCGATGGCGCCGAGAAGCGGTTCGCCTTCAGGCGCTCCTCGCGCAGCTCCGAGCGGCGGCGGCGGAGAGCATGGCGGCGGCCGCGGCGGCGGTCCTCACGCGACCAGCGGCCGAGGGCAGGCGCGGTAATCGCGGAAGTGCTAGACGTTCGCCGTGTCTGTCTATCTGAGCGTCGCGCCGCCGGACGGCTTCAGACTCTGGGGCGATGCCGAATGGGAGCGCTGGCTGCGCGAGCATCCCTGGGAAGCCGCGGAGCGGCTCTGCTCGCGCGGCGACTGGGCGATCTTTCTCTACCAGCTCCGGCAGCATTGTCCGCGCGCCGGGGCGCGGCTCGAGGCGCTGATGGACCCGCTGGTCAACGAGCGGCCGCTGACGTCGCAACAGACGCGCGACCTGCGCGAGGTCCTGCGCGCCGCCAGGGATGAGCTGAGCGCCAAGCCAGCGACGGAAGCGCGGGCAAACCAGGTGTTCGCCAGCGCCGAAGATCTCGAGGCGATGATCGCGGCGGCCCGGGCGCGCCTGCGCAAGGACCCGAGTCTGGCCGACATCTGGGAGGATCTGTTCTCGCGGCTCGACCCGCTGCTCGAGAGCGCGATCGACAAGGGCCGCGGCATCTATTTCGGGAACGTCTGATGGCCATCGACGTCCAGCGCGTCCTGGTGGTCGGCGCCGGGACGATGGGAAGTGGCATCGCCCAGGTGGCCGCGCGCGCCGGCTACAAGACGGCGCTCTTCGACGTGGCGCCCGGCGCCGCGCAGCGCGCCGTGGAGCGCGTCGCGGATTCGCTCGGACGCGCGGTCGAGAAGGGACGTTGCACCGCCCAGGAGCGGGAGGAGGCGCTGCGGCGACTGGCGGTCGCCTCCGACCTCGACGCGGAGGCGGCCGATGCAGACCTGATCGTCGAGGCGGCACCCGAGGAGCTGCAGCTCAAGAAGGAGCTGTTCGCCCGGCTGTCGCGCGCGACCCGCCCGGAGACGATCCTCGCGACCAATACGTCGGCGCTCCCCATCACCGCCATTGCCGCCGCGGCCAAGGGGCCGGAGCGCGTGATCGGGCTTCACTTCTTCAATCCGGTCCCGGCGATGAAGCTGCTGGAGATCGTGCAGGGGGAGCGCACGCATCCGATGGTGGTGACCGCGGCGCGCGCCGTCGGTGCGCGACTGGGAAAGGAAGTGGTGGTGGTGCGCGACGCTCCCGGATTCGCCACCAGCCGCCTCGGCATCGCGCTGGCGATGGAAGCGATCCGCATGCTCGAGGAGGGCGTCGCCTCGGCGGAAGAGATCGATCGCGCCATCGAGCTCGGCTATGGACATCCGATGGGCCCGCTGAAACTGACCGACCAGGTCGGGCTCGACGTGCGGCTGGCCATCGCGGAGCACCTCGCAGTCGAGCTGGGCGAGCGGTTCCGTCCGCCGCAGCTCCTGCGGCGGATGGTGCGGGCGGGCAAGCTGGGGAAGAAGACCGGCGAGGGGTTCTACAAGTACTGAAGATCGCCCTTGGCGAAACGCGTGCGCGGCAGCAGCTCGCGGACCCACTCCGGCACCCAGGACTGCAGCCGCGCGTCGACGGCCTGACGATTGCGCTGGTACTTCACCGTCACCGCGATCACCGAAAGGCCGAGCGCAGTGAGCGCGAAGGGAAAGAGCATGGAGTCCTTGAAGACGGTCCAGGCGAGCCGCACCAGGTAAGCGTTCACGCCGATGGCGCCGTAGAGGAGGAACACGCGGCGCCGGAGGAGCACGCTGATGGCGATGAACGCGAGGTTGAGCAGGCAGTAGAGGAACCGGCGCCATTCGCTCCCGCTGTCCATCGAGGTGATCGCGCCCCAGAGCGCGGTCATGCCGAACAGGTACAGCCAGAAGGCGAAATCCTCGCGCGTCCGGTGATCGACGAGATAGGCGACGAAGAGCATCGCGAGCCCGAACGTGATCGATACCCGCTGCCCGAGCGCGAGCTGCCAGTGGCGATCGCCGGCGAGGTAAGCGGCGAAGTCCATCGACATGAACCAGAGGGCGACGGCCGCCGGAGCGACCAGGAACGGGAACTTCACCCTCCGCAGCGCCAGAAGGGCGACGACGACGGTGCCGGCCTCCATCCAGATCCAGCTGCCCCGGATGAACGGGTAGAAATCGCGATAGTTGCCTGGGTTGCCGGCCGCCCAGAAGCCGGTGGCGGTCTCCAAACCCCAGATGGCGAGCGGCGTCATGCAGACGGCCATCGTGTAGAGAAGGCCGCCCGGAATCTTCAGATCGCCGCTGTGCCAGAGCCTGTCCCCCGCCACCGTGAAAGCCGCGCCGTATGCGACCGCGGTGGCGCAGACCGCCCAGGGTCCCATCCTCTGGAAACCGAGGGTCATCAACCAGCCCATCGCCCCGATCACCACCAAGGCGCCGAAGAAATACGCGACGTTCAAGCCGGTGAAGCGGGCCCGCGCCGGATGCCGCTCACCGAAGAACCGCCAGAGCGCGGCCGCTTGGTCCGCGTCGACGATCCGGCGTGAAACGGCTGCGTCGAGATCTCCCCGATCGATCTGCATTTGAGCAGTTTCCCATGAGGGGGGCTTTCAGCGGGAACCGAGGGGTGCTACCAATCCCTACATGCAGCCAGTCGCCAGCATCGTCGCATTAGGTGGGGGCTCGAGCCAGGCACTGACGCAGCTCGACGCGACCGCGTTGGCCTGCGACATGCTGTCCTACGGCGACGACCTGTTCCGCCGGCTCAAGCGGGCTGAGGCCGGCTCATTGCTCATCCTGCTCGCGGAGAACGGACATGAACCCGCGCTCGCGGCAGCGGTCAAGGCGGCGAGCATCCTCAGGCGGCGCGGCGGAGGAGAGGCCGCCGTGGTCCTGCCCTCCATCCCCGCCCTCCCCGGACCCCGCGCCCGTCATCGGCTGGAACGTGCAGCCCAACAGATCGGCGGTTGTCTGATGCAGCCGGTCGGCGCGGCTTCGTGGACCGACGCGGTGCGCTGCATCGTCGAGCCGCTCGCGGTGTTCGGGCTGATCGGCGTCGACCCGCGCGAGATCCACGGCCTGCTCCGGACGCGCCTCGCTCTGCTCCACCTCTGGGACGATGCCTCCCTGGACAGCTCGCTGCAGGACGCGCGGGACGTGCTCGTGAGCTGCCGCCTGCGCCCCAGCGCCACACTGCGCGAGGTCGATGCCGCTGCCACGCGGGTGAGAACGGCGACCGCCGCCCGACTGGTGCTCGCCGGGCCCGAAGTCCCCCGCGACGAGGGACCGGACGCGATCGCCGCAGTCTTCCTTTAGATCCCTGCAAGGAGCTCGGGAAGACGGCGGGCAAATTCGCCCTTGCTCATCACCTGATCACAACCCGCTGCGCGCGCGGCTGCGATCACGTCCTCCCGGGTGTGGTCGACGTACCCGATGACGGTGACGTTTCCCGCCTTCTTGATCTCGCGGATCGCGTTCACGGCATCGAGCTGCGGGGACGCGAGATCGATGAGCAGCACGTCGGGCCTCTCGCGAGCGACCTCGTCGACGACCTTGGTGCCCCGCTTCATCCAGGTGATGGGGCGGCCGCCCGCGGCCACATTGACCTTCGACGAGAACATCAGATCGTGGATCGCAGCGAGGATCTTCATGCGCATACTCCCGCGCCAGGCAAGGACGCATACGGCAATCCGAGCACGTTCGCCGTCCGGCCGTCCTCGAGTTGCACCGCCGATCCCGGAACGATCAGCTCCTTGTGAACGTAGCCGAGCAGCAGCGCGGTCCCGCCGACCTGCGTCGACGACGTCACGCGTCCCTTCCCCCCGGCGCTCAGCTTGCTGCCTGGAACCGGCGCCGGTCCTTTGACCTCCAGCCGCACCAGGTTCCACGCCACGCGGCCGCGATACGTGGCCATCGCCACGACCTCCTGCCCTACGTAGCATCCCTTGCTGAACGAGAGCAGTACGTCGAGGCCCGCCTCGACCGGGGTCGTTTCTTCGTCGAGCTCCGCGCCCCACTTCGGAACGCCAGCGGCGATGCGCCACGCTTCGGCGAGGTCCGGCCGGGGACGATCGCGCAACGTCTCCAGGAGCGACTGCGCTTCCGCCTCGGGAAGGAGGAGCTCGAACCCGAGCGGCTGCGGACTGCCGGCGATGTGTTCTGGAACGGAGCGCGGGGGAACGTCGGCCACCCAGTAGCGCAGCCGGCGCAGCCCTGGCGCTTCCTGCATCTCGCAGTCTTCCATGATCAGGAGCTTGTCGAGGTGCGCCCGCAGCGCCTCGAGGCGATCTGGCTCGGTCGTGACGATCACCTCGTCGCGCCTTCGCCAGAGAAGGCCGAGCGCCACCAGCCGTCCCTTCCCACTGAGGAATGCGCCCGCCACCGCACCGCCATATGGCGCCGCGGCCAGATCGTTGCTCTGCATCCCCTGCAGCCACTTCTCGCGGTCAGGCCCGACCACGCGCAATCCGGCCGCGGGGCCCAGGTCCTCCAGGCCTACAGGCGGCTGTGGCATTGCCGACGGCGCGCTCCCATGGCTGGGGGTGTACGGCGCACGCACTGCGTCACAAAGGCGCGCCGCAGGCGCCACCGGTTTGCCCGCGGAATCGACCTCCTCCTGGGGCGCCTTGTCTTCGTTGCTCTTGAACGTGACCTGCGGACTCATGCTGTTAGACTCCTGCGGGTCTTTGGAGGCCTGAATGGCGGAAAAGGTGCTCATCGAGTCCAACCCCGCCGCCAACGACGACGGCCCGCTGGTCACACCCGAGCGCACCGCGAAAGTCGCCGCCTACATCGACGACCCGTGCGACGAAGGCGGATACGACGCCTTCTGCCGCGACCGCCACGGAAATCTCTGCCAGTTCCACGAAGAGTTCTGCCACGCCCCCGATTATCCCTGCATCGACCGGCTGCGGCACTTCCTGGCCGTCAGCTTCCTCGAGGAGATCGCGCAGCGGCGGGCGCGCGAGCGCAGCAGCTCATAGCAGCTCCGCCAGTACGTCGTCGGCGAAGAGGGGCGCGACGCCTCCGCCGCCGACGATGTTCACGACCCGTCCGGGCGCGGCCCTGCACACGCTTCCGCCGTCGGGCACACCCGGGATCAGCGACGCATACGTGCTGATGTCGAGGTGAAGCGAGAGCCTGCGCGCTCCGCTCTCCACGCAGAGGAAGCGCTCGATCGCTGGAGCGTCCACCAGCTCCTGCGCCACCCAGCTTCCCGGCTCGTCAGCGCGGGCGCGGGCGAGCGCCTGCCCGAACGCGGCAGGGCCTACCTCGCGTCCGATCACGACGCTCTTGCCCCCGTAGTCGTGCGATTTCTTCAACACGCAGCGATCGCCGTCGCCCAAGGCCGCGTCGTCGATGTCGTCGAGCAGCCGCGTCCAGGGGACGAGCTCGGCGACCGCCGCGCGCTCTTCGC
This sequence comes from Deltaproteobacteria bacterium, assembly GCA_005879535.1. Classification (NCBI taxonomy): domain Bacteria; kingdom Pseudomonadati; phylum Myxococcota; class Myxococcia; species Deltaproteobacteria bacterium. The sequence goes on from VBKI01000068.1 coordinate 114,517, forward strand.
GGGTGAGGAACTGTGCGCGCTCGGCCTGCAGTGACAGCTCGGCGAACAGTCCCTTCGTCTCCAGCCATCCATCGACTGCGTTCCAGATCCCGTGCTTGCGCGGATCGAGGAAGGCCCGGCCCAGCGGCGACGCCGGATCCACGTAACGCGCGAACAGGTGGCGGTAAAGGACGCCGTGAGGATCGCCGTCGAGGACGACGTCGGCAGGCGTGCAGGTGCGCGCGTCGATGCCGCGCTCCCGCAGCATCGAGGCGAGGGCCCGCAGCTCGGTGACCTGGGGATCTCCGTCGCGGTGGAGGATCTGCACGCGAAGCGGATGCTGGCGCGTGCCCGCGGCCTGGACGAGCGCATCGAGGAGCCAACCGGCGTTGGTCGGGTTCCGGCGCAGCGCGCCTGCGCCGCGGGGACCGACCGCTTCCGCCCAGCCGTGTGCGGCGGCATCCGAGTACACCTGCATGGCCGGAATGGTGGCGTTGACCTCCAGCGCGCGTACGCTGCCGTCCTGATCGACGAACCAGTCGATGCGCGAATGGAGCAGATCCTCCGCCTCGCGCGAGCGGGTAGCCAGCGCCTCGCTCTCCATCGGCGAGAGATGGCGAAAGAGCAGGCGCGCTTTGTCAGGGTGGCGCTCGATCACTTCCCGGGCAGTCTTGACCAGCGCGCTCGTGATCAGTCGCGCGCCGCGCCCGAGCGCCTCCATCTCGCCGCGCGGCAGCGCGCAGGGCGACAGCACCAGCGGGATCGGCGTCGGTCCGCGCATCAGCCCGAGCGCCGACGCCCTCCGCTGCGCCTCCTTCGCCAGCTCATCACGCGCCGGCGCATCCATGCGGACCAGCCGCTCGTCCGCGGCGCGCGCCGCGTCAGTCAGATCGAACAACCGAATCCGCATCCCGTCACTCTACCAAGGCTGCAGATCAAGCTCTCACGGCGTAACGAGCGCCAGGTCTTCGTTCGTGTCTTCGGCGGTCGTCAGCGTCAGCTCGGTGACTTCGGGGCGGGCGCCGAGGCGGACCATCGGCATCACGGACCCGGCCCCCCGGTTGACGTACAGGTAGCTGCGTCCGGCGCGGTACAGGCCGGCGACGAACGGCGTGATCAGCCGCGCCAGCGAAAGCGACCGGTGCAGCCAGAGCAGCGCGACCTGCCCGCCGTGGGTGTGACCGGAGAGCTGCAACTCCACTCCGAGCTCCTGCGCGCGCAGCCAGGTGTTCGGCTGATGCGACAGCAGCACGGTAGCGGTGCCTTCCGGGCGTCCGCGAAGCGCCCCGCGCAGATCGAACCGGCCGCTCCAGGGATCGTCGACGCCGCACAGCCAGAGCCCGTCCCCGTCCCGCTCGAGCAGGACGCCCTTGTTGCGCAGGACGCGGATCCCCGCCCGCTCCAGCTCTTCCTCGACGGCGTCGGGGCCCGCCCAGAAGTCGTGGTTGCCCAGGCAGGCGTAGGCACCATACCGGGTGGGAATGGAAGCGATGGCCTCCGCCGCGTGCCGCGCGAAGGCAGGGGAGTTGTGCACGATGTCGCCCGTCACGACCAGCACGTCGGGATGCAGACGTGCAGCGCGGCGGGCGATGGCATGGAGCCGCTCCTTGGTCACGTGGCGGCCGGCGTGGAGATCGGAAAGCTGGACGATCCGGACACCCCGCCATCCCCCGGGAAGGCCTGCGACCGGGATGGTGACCCTCTCCCGCCTCAGAACGCGCGCCCCGAAGAGCGTCCCGTAGAGCGCGAGCCCGAAGGGAGCGAGCGCGAGCCACACCGGCATCGGCGCCGGACCGAGGTGCGCGACGGTCCAGCCCGCGCGGAGGATCGCGTAGAAGAGGCTGCCCAGCCAGAAGGCTGTCCAGGGTGTCTGCACCGTCGCCGCGAGAAACCGCGGGAGGCGCGCGCTCTTCTTCCGGCGGAGGACCTCGGCGAGCATCGGGAGATTGAGCGCGAGCAGGAGTCCCGGCACGGACAAGCCGAGGGCGAGCTGCCCTTGGGCGGCGAGCCAGCGCACCAGATCGGACGCCGCCACGACCTGCGGCAGCAGGGTCAGACCCAGGATGAGGATGTAGAAGCGCGCCCTACGCATCTCTGAAAACCTAACCTGCGGCGACGCACCGCGCATTCCGGGGAAAATTGACCCATCCGGGGTGATGCTCCTACTCTCACCGGAAGATGCGGAATCTCTCTGCTTGCGCACGGTTGCAGCTCCTGGTCCCGCTGCTCGCATTCGCGGCATCCGCGGCGGAGCCCCGCCCGGAGACCGCGCCTCCGAAGCGCGCCTCGATGACGGTGGAGAGCGAGGACCCGGCGGAGGAACCCCCACCACCGGTCCCCCAGGGCGACGAGCGCCGCACGATCGGCGACTACATCCGCGACAACAGCGGACCCATCCGCGAATGCTACGAGAAGCGGCTCCAGGAAAGGCCGACGCTGCAGGGAAAGCTGGTCGCGCGGTTCGACATCGGGCCGAGCGGAAGAGTGATCGGCGCGACGGCCGAGGGGATCACCGACCGCGAGCTGATCGCCTGCGTCCTGGCCGCAGTGCGGAAATTCGAGTTCGACAAGCCGCATTCGGGCGGCAAGTTGCGCATCGCCTATCCGTTCAAGTTCGAGCCGCGGCCCGCGAAGTAGCCGCTGCTGCACCGAAAGGTGCGGCTTTGCGGCCATGCAGTGGGCTGTACAGGTTCCGGGATACGCCCTAGCGTTGGCAGATGACCTGGAAGCCCTGGCTCGGAGCGGTTCCCGATGCGGCCGGCACACACTTTCGCGTCTGGGCGCCGAAGGTCGACGCGCTCGCCGCGAACGTTCTCGGTGGACCGACGGTGCCGCTGCGGCGCGACGCCGAGGGCTACTTCACCGGACGCGCGGACGGCGTCCGGTCGGGCGCACGCTACTTCTACCGCTTCCCGGATGGACGCGAACGGCCCGACCCCGCTTCGTTGCTGCAGCCGCAGGGCGTGCACGGGCCGAGCGAGATCGTGGATCTGGCGGAGATCGCGCCCCGCTCCGCGCGCGCGCGCGTGCCCCTCGAAAAGCTGGTCTTCTGCGAGATCCACCTCGGCACCTACACGGTGGAGGGCACCGCCGATGCTGCCGCGCGCTACATGCCCGAGCTGGCGGAGGCGCTCTACACCGCTGTCGAGGTCATGCCGGTCGCTGCGTTCGCGGGGCCGCGCAACTGGGGCTACGACGGCGTCGCGCCGTTCGCCGCGCAGGTGGACTATGGTGGTCCGGCGGCGCTGGCCCGACTGGTCGACGCGGCGCATGCCGTGGGCCTGAGCGCGTTTCTGGACGTGGTCTACAACCACCTCGGTCCGGAGGGCGCCTACCTCGGCGAGTATGGCCCGTACTTCACTTCCAGGCACAAGACTCCGTGGGGCGACGCGCTGGACTTCTCGCTTCCGCCCGTGCGCCGCTACTTCGTCGAGAACGCGCTGCGCTGGGTTTCGCGCGCCGCGGGTGGGTTCGACGGCCTGCGCCTGGATGCGATCCACGGCATCTACGACGACTCGCCCAGGCACATCCTGCAGGAGATCGCGGAGGTCGTGCACGCCGAGGGAGCGCTGGTGATCGCCGAGAGCGACCTCAACGACGTGAAGCTCGTCGAGCGCTACCACCTCGACGGAAGCTGGGCGGACGACCTGCACCACGCCATCCACGTGGCGCTCACCGGCGAGTCGCAGGGCTATTACGCCGACTTCCAGGATCCGATGCCGAAGATGGTCGCGGCCATCGAGCGCGGCTGGTTCTACGAGGGGCAGCACAAGCCGAGCTTCGGGCGCAAGCACGGAACGCCAGCCGCGCATCTGCGAGCGCGTCATTTCGTCGTCTGTGCGCAGAACCACGACCAGATCGGCAACCGGGCGCGCGGCGAGCGCCTCACCGAGCTGACCGACGTGGGAGGCGTGCGCGCGGCAGCGGCCGTTGTGGCGCTCCAGCCGGCGCTGCCGCTCTACTTCCAGGGAGAGGAATGGGCGGCTCGCGAGCCGTTCCAGTACTTCGTCTCGCATACCGACCCGGCCCTGGTCGAGGCTGTGCGCAAGGGGCGCCAGGAGGAATTCAAGGGCTTTGCCTGGAGCGACGTGCCCGATCCGTTCGGGGAAGAGACGTTCCGGCGCAGCCGGATCGATCGCTCGCGCAAGGACGAGGAAGCGCTGCGCTGGCACCGGGCGCTCTTGAGGCTGCGCCGCGACCACCCGGTGCTCCAGAACGATTCGCGCCAGGGCGTGCGCGCGTCGGCGCAGGGAAAGACGCTGCTCATGCGGCGCGGCCCGCTCCTCGTCGTCGCCGCCTTCGACCCGAAACCGTCGGAGGCGAAGTTGCCCGAGGGCCGGTGGCGTCCGCTGCTCGACTCCAGCGGCTCGGAGTTGCGCGGCGACCGCCTGCGGTTCCAGGGGCGGGGCGCGGTCGTGCTGGAGCACGGGTGAGGCTGAAGCTCGTCCCGCTCGGCACCAGCGCCGGCCGCCCTACGCTCCTGCGCGGCGCCTCCGCGCTGGCCGTCGCCACCGAGGGCGCGTGGGTCCTCTGCGACTGCGGCGAAGGAGCGCAGATCGCGGCGCTGCGCGCGGGGCTTTCGCTCTCCCGCCTGGATGCGGTGCTGATCACGCACCTGCATGGCGACCACTTCAACGGCCTTCCGGGGCTCCTCGGAACGCTGGGGTTGGAAGGCAGGCAGCGACCCCTGGTTGTCGCGGGGCCCCCGGGCATCACGGCGCTGCTGCAGCATCTGGAGCGCGCTGGTTCGCTCGGCACCGGCGACATGGAGGTGCGGGTTCTCGAGCAGCAGGGAAATGGCGGCGAGGTCCGCATCGAGGGCTCGCAGTTTCTCGTCGAGAGCCGGCCGCTGGCGCATCGCGTCCCGACGTATGGGTTCCGGGTGGCGCTGCCCGACCGGCCTGGCACGCTCGACGTCTCGCGATCCGACGCCGCGGGAGTGCCGCGCGGACCCTTGCTTGCGGACTTGAAGGCGGGACGGGCGGTGACGTTGCCGGACGGGCGCGTGGTGGGGCCGGAGGGGTTGGTCGGACCGCGCCAGCCCGGAGCGTCGATGGCCTACGCCCTCGACACCGTCCCCTGCCCCTCTTCCGTCGAGCTCGGACGCGGGGTGGATGCTCTGGTGCACGAGGCAACGTACGAGGACGCCCGGGCGGCGCTCGCGCACGAGCGGGGCCATTCCACCGGCGTGGAGGCGGCGCGGATCGCCGCGGAAGCGGAGGCAGCGGCGCTGGTGCTGACGCACTTCTCGCCGAGCGTGAACGGGGACAACCTGGCGGAGGAGGCGAAGTCGATCCACCCGCGCATCACCGTGGCGGAGGACCTCGCCGAGATCGCGATCTAACGGAGTTCCGCGCGCAGCCGGAGATATCCGGCGAGGCGCAGCTCGTCGCCGTGCTGGAGCACGCGCCTGTGCATCTTCCGGTCGCCGAGGAACGTGCCGTGCTCGGTGTTCATGTCTTCGGCAACCCAGCCTTCCTGGCCGTGCGTGACCATCAGGTGTTTCGTCTCGATCTGCGGCGAATTGATCCAGACGCTGCAGTTCTTGCCGCTGCCGACGACGCACGGCAGATCGATCACCTCCACGGGCATCCCGCGGCCGTCCAGGCCGCGCCCGTCGAGCAGCAGGTAGAGCCGCTGGGGCAAGGGACCGCCGGATGGCGCCGGATGCGCGGCGGGCTTCTTCGCCGCCGGTTCGGGCAGCGACGCCTCGAGCTCGCGAAGAGCGCGCAGCTCCGCTTCCTCCTCGGAAAGACCGAGCGCCTTGGCCACCCGCGCCCGCACTTGCTCGAGCTCCGAGGCCTTCTTTCGACCGCTGGTCTTCGCGGGCATGGGCTTCAGCTCCTTTCCACGAATTCCGCGTGCAACCGGCGCACGCATTCCTTTGCGCTCTCGCGCGGCACCAGGAAAGCGATGCGGAGTGGCGCAACGAGCACCCCGTGCGGCTCCAATTCCAGCGCCCGCCTTGCCCGCTCGAGCGGTTCCTTCGACGCGCCGATCCCGGTGCCGACGACGCTCACCTGGGCCAGGCCCTCCTCCACCTCGGCGACGGGGCGCAGGGCGTCGAGCAGCGCCGGCAGCCCGTGCACGTTCTCGAGTGGCACGACCGCCTGCGCGTCCCAGCATTCGCGCGGCCACGCCCCGTGCGTGGAGAGGACGTCGAGGATGGCCCGACGGTCGCTGCCGCGCACCACCAGGATCTCCGGATCGAGCGCGACGCCGGAGACGCGGAGCTCGCGCGTCGCCGCTCTCTTCACCAGCGACCCCGGCCCGCTCTGGAACGTGCTGCGGGCGTGGATGGTGATGCCCCGATCCCGCGCGAACTCCACCGCCTGCGCATTCAGCACCTTCGCGCCGGCCAACGCGAGCTCCTGCATCTCCTCGTGCGACAGCTCCGGCAGCCGCCGCGCGTTGGCGACGATCCGCGGGTCCGCGCTGAAGACGCCGTCGACATCGGAGCAGATCTCGCAGAGGTCGGCCTGCAGCGCCGCCGCCAGCGCCACGGCGGTCGTGTCGCTCCCCCCGCGCCCGAGCGTCGTCACTTCCTTCTCCCGGGAGACGCCCTGGTAGCCGGCGACGATCACGACCTTGCCGCGCTCGAGGGCCTCCAGGATCCGCACGGGCCGCACTTCGACGATGCGGGCGTTGGTGTGCGCGCCGTCGGTGATGATTCCGCTCTGTGACCCGGTGAAGCTGACGGCGTCCACGCCCCGGTCGTGCAGGGCCATGCCGAGCAGCGCCATGGAGATCCGTTCGCCCGCCGTGAGCAGCATGTCCAGCTCGCGGCGGTGCGGGTCGTCGGTCACCTTCCGGGCCAGCGCGAGGAGCTCGTCGGTGGTGTCTCCCATCGCGGAGACCACCACCACGACCTGCTGCCCCCCCTCTCGTGTCTGCGCCACCCGGGCCGCCACGCGACGGATCTTCGCCACGTCGGCGACGGAGGAGCCGCCGTACTTCTGAACGATGATTCCCACGACTTCAGTCTACCCTGCCCGGCCGCCCGCCTGCTTGACAGAGAGCCGCCTTGCTCTAGATTGCCGCCGCCTTTCGGGAAGGGCTGCAATGCCGGCGGTGTTCTCAAGCCGCCACGTGTGGGGAAAAATCGATGATTGAAGTCTCTCACCTGCTGAAGAGCTACCGCGATCTCAAGGCGGTCAACGACGTCAGCTTCAAGGTCGCCAAAGGCGAAATCCTCGGCTTTCTCGGTCCGAACGGCGCCGGCAAGACCACCACCATGCGGATGATCACCGGCGTGCTCCCACCGACTTCGGGTACGGTGAAGGTGGCCGGCTTCGACGTCTTCGAGCAGCCGATGGAAGTGAAGAAGCGCATCGGCTACCTGCCGGAGACGCCGCCGGTCTACACGGACATGACCGTGCGCGCGTACCTGCGCTTCGTCGCCGAGATCAAGGGCGTTTCGCGCAAGGCGCGGGAAGCCGAGGTGGATCGGGTGGCCGTCAAGACCAATTCCGACAAGTTCGTCCACCGCGTGATCGGAAACCTCTCCAAGGGCCAGCGCCAGCGCGTCGGCCTGGCGCAGGCGCTGCTCGGCGACCCGGAGGTGCTGATCCTCGACGAGCCCACGATCGGTCTCGACCCTGCCCAGATCATCGAGGTGCGCGAGCTGATCAAGTCGCTGGCCGGCAAGCACACCATCGTGCTCTCCACCCACATCCTCCCCGAGGTGGTGGCCACCTGCCAGCGCGTGCTGATGATCGCCCAGGGCAGGATCGTCGCCGACGATACGCTGGCCGGACTGCAGAAGGCCCACGCCAGCGCCGCCACCGCCGACGGCGGGATGGGGCCCGCTCCCTCTCTCGAAGAGATTTTCCTCAAGCTCACCTCGGCCTGACCGACCATGAAAAACGCCATCGCCATCGCCAAGAAGGAGCTGAACATCTACTTCGCGACCCCCATCGCGTACGTGATGTTCACGCTCTTCGTCGTCATCGGATCGTACTTCTTCCTCCGCCTGCTCAACGCCTACGAGCAGGCCTCGCTGATGTACATGCGCTTCAACGCCGGCGAGATGGCCAACCGCCTGAACTTCCAGGATGCCATCTTCCGCAACCTGTTCGGCAATCTGGGAGTAATCCTGATCTTCATCGTGCCCTTCCTCACCATGCGGCTGGTGGCGGAGGAGAAGCGGCAGAAGACCATCGAGCTGCTCTACACGACGCCGCTGACGCCGGGGCAGATCGTCTGGGGCAAGTACCTCGCCGCGCTCGCCATCCTCGTCTGCGCCCTCGCGCTCACCTTCACCTATCCGGTGCTGGTGCAGCTGGTGGCCAGGGACGCCAACGGCGTCGAGTGGCGCTCGGTCCTGCTCGGCTACCTGGGACTGTTCCTGATGGGCTCGGCGTACATGGCCATCGGGCTGTTCATCTCTTCGTTGACCGAGTCGCAGGTGGTGGCCGCGCTGATCACGTTCGTGGTGCTGCTCATGACCTGGATCATCGGCTGGACGGCCTCGGAAGCGGAGGGCTGGGTCCGCGACACCGTCACCTATCTGGCTTCCGTGACGCACCTCGATTCCTTCAGCAAGGGCACGCTCGAGCTGAAGGACATGGTCTACTTCCTCTCGATCATCGTCCTCGGCCTGTTCGCGACCAACCGCGCGGTCGAGGCGCACCGGTGGAGCTGAACCCATGAGTCTCAAGAACTGGGGCCGCATCGCCGGCCTTTTCGGACTGGTCGCTTTTCTCTACGCAATGCTCTGCTGGCTCTTTGTGACGGGCACGGTCCAGAGCATCGAAGTCATCGCGGCGATTCTGGTCGGCGTGGGCGGCATCGCGTTGTGGCTGTTCACGAATCGCCGCGAGCACCCGCTCGGGCGAGGCGCTTTCTACGGCGCCGTCAGCGCCATCTCCGCGCTGGTGCTGGTGGCGGCGCTCGCGGGCATCAACTACATCGCGGTGAAGAAGCCGAAGACGTGGGACCTCACCAAGGAGCGCATCTTCACCCTCTCCGACCAGACGGTCGGCGTGCTGAAGGGCCTTCGAGATTCGGTGAAGGTGGAGGCGTTCTACTCCGGCAGCGAGCCGGAGTACGTGGAGCTGGATTCGCGGCTGCGCCAGTACAAGGCGCAGACCGACAAGCTCACGGTGGAATTCGTCGACCCGTTCAAGCACCCCGGGCGGGTGAAGGAGATGAACATCTCCCAGAGCGGGCCCCGGGTGATCGTCAAGAGCGGCAACAAGGAGTCGCGCGCCAAGGAGATCACCGAGGAGGCGCTGACCAATGCGCTGATCGAGGTCTCGCGCGGCTCGACGAAGAAGATCTACTTCACCAAGGGCCACGGAGAGCACGCGGTGGCCGACAACACCGAGCGCGGCCTCAAGCTCTTCGTCGACAATCTCAAGGGCGAAGGCTTCCAGACCGACGAGATCGTCCTCGCCGAGCACAAGGAGATGCCGTCCGATGCCCAGGCGCTGGTCGTTGGCGGCCCGGTGGCCGCCTTCACCGACGGCGAGGCGAAGCTGGTGAAGGAGTGGGTGGAGAAAGGCGGCAAGCTGGTGGCCATGGTCGACCCCGGGACCCAGAGCGGCCTGGAGAGCGCATTCGAAGCCTGGGGCATTCATGTCGGCAAGGACGAGGTGATCGATCCCGAGGCGCAGAATCCGGAGGTCGCCATCGCCCAGACGTACGCCGAGCACCCGATCACGCAGCCGCGCAGCTCGCCGTTCGCGCTCGCCACCATCTTCCCGGTGGCCCGCTCGGTCTCGAAGAGCGCGTCGGCGCCTGCCACCTGGACGGTCACCGAGCTGGCGAAGACGGGGCCGCGCGCGTGGGGAGAGACGGGCCCGCTCTCCTCCGGCCAGGTGAAGTTCGATCCGGGGCAGGATCTCAAGGGGCCGGTATCGCTGGCGGCCAGCTCCACGAAGGGCGCCGAGTCGCGGGTGGTGGTGGTCGGGAACTCGCTGTTCGCTTCCAACGGCTACTACCGGCTCTCCGGCAACAAGGACTTCGCCCTGAATGCGCTCTCCTGGGTGGCGAAGGAGGAGTCGCGCATCTCCATCCGGCCGAAGCAGCGGCAGGGCAATCACCTCTTCCTCTCCGCCGAGCAGAAGCAGCGGATGACTCGGTTTGCCTTCCTGGTCATGCCGCTCGGCCTGCTCTTCGCGGGGCTCGCGGTGTGGCAGACGCGGAAGAGCCGGTAGGCGTGCCATGAAGCAGACCACGAAGACCTTGGTTGGCCTGCTGGTGCTCTTGCTCGTGGCGGGCGGGATCGCCAGCGTGGCGCTCTGGGCGGGCAAGGACGCGCAGAAGAAAGCGGAGGCGAAGGAGAAGAGCGAGAAGCTCTTCGACTTCGACAAGGCGCACGTCAGGGAGCTGCGGCTTTCGAAGGACGGACACCCGGTCGCGCGGCTGGTCAAGGGCGAGAAGAGCTGGAAGCTGGCGCAGCCGGTGGAGGCGGAAGCGGACGACACCGCGGTGGACTCGCTGCTCTCCTCGCTGTCCGGCCTGAAGCAGAAGAAGGATCTGCCGGACGAGAAGGATCTCAAGTCGTTCGGGCTCGACCAGCCGAAGCTGGAGGTCGCCGTCAAGCTGGACGACGGCAAGGAGCAGGGCGTCCAGATCGGCACCGACAACAGCTTCGACAACACGCTGTACGCGAAGAAGCTCGGCGACTCGACGGTGCGGGTGATCGACGCGTATCAGAAGACAGCCCTGGAGAAGACCGCATTCGATCTCCGCGACAAGAAGGTGGCGCACCTCGATGACGCCGCGGAGCTGAAGCGCATCGACGTGGCTGGCGTGAAATCGCCCTATGTGCTCGAGAAGGACGGGACCACCTGGAAGGTGAACGGCGCCGCCGCAGACGCAGGAGCGGCGGACCGGGTGGCGAGCGCGCTCAAGTCGCTGCGGGCGACGGCTGTCGCGGCGGAGAAAGCCGGCTCCCTGAAGGAGTTCGGTCTCGACAAGCCGAAGGCCACCGTCAAGCTGGCGGTCGCGGCGGGCAGCGACACGTACGCGCGCGTCGTCCGGATCGGCCAGGTGAAGAGCGGCGCGGCGCAGAAGACCTACGCCAAGCGCGAAGACAGCGCGACCGTGTATGAGGTCGACAAGCAGGTCCTCACCGACGTCGAGAAGGAACCGTTCGATCTCCAGAACAAGGAGCTGGTCAAGGTGGACCGCGAGGCTGTCCGCAAGCTCGTGTTCCAGACTCCCGCCGGCAAGGTGGAGATCACGCGGGTGAAGAATACGCCGCCCGACGGCGGGTTCCCGGACGAGGTCTTCACGGTGGTCGCTCCGCACCAGGGAGCGGCGAAGAAGTGGAAGATCTCGTCTGCGCTCTACTCCATAGCGTCGCTGCGCGCGGCGGCGTTCGAGGGGCCGGTGCCCGCCGCGAAGGACCTCGCCAAGTACGGCCTCGACAAGCCCAAGACGGTCACCCTGCTGGGCGAGGAAGACAAGGTGCTGGCGCGGGTCCGCGTCGGCAGTGAGAAGGACGGCAAGCGCTATGCGCTCGCCGACGGATTCGAGAGGCTGGTGCGGGTAGAGAAGGCCACCGCCGACGACTGGCCGTGGACCGCGACGGACGCGCTGGACGCGCCGCCGCCGCCTCAGGCAGCCAAGTAACCGGCCGAAACAGTTGCAGCGGCGCGGTGGATCCGGTATCCACCGCCCTCCCGTATCGAGGAGAAGAGATGGCCCGCGTCACCGTCGAAGATTGCCTGCCGCTCGTGGACAACCGGTTCGCGCTGGTCCTTCTCGCGACCAAGCGCGCACGGCAGCTCATGGCCGGGGCGCGGCCGCTCATCGAAGCGAAGGACAAGCCGCCGGTGCTCGCTCTGCGCGAGGTCGCGACGGGCAAGGTGCGCTTCGACCGCCCGGTTCGTGCTGCCCTCGAGGGTCAGTACGACAACGAGAAGCTGCCGGCGACGCCGCCGCGTCGCTGACGAATAGTTCCTCAGTCCCATGGCAGCGCGCGGACCACCGCGGCGCTGCGGGACAGCCGGCGCGACCCCGCGCCGGGCTAGTCCCGCGTCGGTTCCATTTCGCAGACGCACCCGGCGCCCGTCAGGTCCTGGGGCGCATCGGGCCTCACCACGAGCCTGCAGTTCGCGCCTTGGGCCTTGCAGAGCTGCTCCGCGTTCGCCCGGCGGGCGGCTGCTTTCGACGCGTGCCGCCGGACAGGCGTCGGCGCGGCGAGGACGACGCCCCAGCCGATGGCAACGGTCAAAAGCGCTCCCAGCAGAAGCTTCATGTCCGGACGACCGGGCTCAGGCCGCCCAGGCCACGGCCCCATGTGCGAAGGCGGAGAACTTTTCCCCACCTGCGAGCCGGTAGACGCGCCGCGCTTCGCGGAGCAGCGCATCGAGGCGCCCTTGCAAGACGTAACGTGCTTCCCAGGCGCGCGCGCACGCCGCGGCGAGCGCGGAGGCGAGGCGATAGCGGTCCCGCTCGGGCGCGGACAGTCCGGGGCGCAGCACGCTGCCCTGGAAAAGCCTGCGCCGAAGCTCCTGCGACGCGGTCCGGCGCCCGGTCGCCCAGAGCTGCAGAATCACCGCCAGATACTTGTCGATCTCTCCCTGCGCCTCCAGCTCGAGCTGCGACACCTGTCCGCCCTGCCGCGCCCGGTGCGCGACGTAGAGGAAGTGCGATACGCCCTCCGCCGCCGCGCAGAATCCGGCGAGCCGCTTCTCCGTCCACGGATCCGCCGCCGATCGCGCAAGCTGGGCCAGCACCTCGTCGTCGAGGAAGAGCGCGACGTGGAGCTCCTCGCCGTTCTCGCGCAAGAGCAACGCCTCGTGCGGGCTGGAGCGCGGCGCATGCCGCTCGCGAAACGCGCGATCGACGAGGAAGTCGCGCACCGGCGCGGCCTGGACTCCGTGGATCGATTGAAGAAGCTGCTGGAGCTGCGCGAGCCCAGCGAGCGCCCTCACTGCACAAACCCCCGCCGCGGCACGACACCCTGACGCACCAGGAGGCTCGCGAGCCGGTCGCTGCCGGTCTTCAGCCAGCGCTCGTAGAGCCGGACCAGCCCGGCGTCGTTGGACGCCAAGGTCCGTTCGCTCACCTCGTTCAACAGATCCACGAGGAGCCGGAACTTGTCCGCCAGCTCCTCCCAGAGGCTGCGCTCCATCGCGTGGCGGGCCACCGCGTCGTACGCCCGGCCGCCCATGGCGATGTAGTAGTCGACGTCGACCAGCGAGGATCTCCGGGCCAGGGAGTCGGGGAAGAATCCGGAAATGAACAGCGAGGTGTCCCCCAGACGGCGGAGGAGACGCAGCCGGGCGGGCCCTGCCTCGTCCAGCGCCTCCTTGAGCAGGAAGGCAAGCGGCTTCTGCTGCCAGGTCCCGTCCTCCGACTGGACGTAGAGAGCCTCGGAAGCGAGGAACTCGTGCAGCAGGTTGACCAGGTAAAGCTCCGTGAATGGCTGGACCTGGGCGCGCTGGTTTTCGATGGCCCTGGCAAGCAGGTCCCGGAAGAAGTCGCGGATGGACTGCGCGCTCAGGATGGGCTTCTCCGCCAAGTTACCTCCTCCCCTGAAAATAGTACGGCCCCCC